>JAQXRL010000160.1 GCA_029218505.1 Eubacteriales bacterium
CAAACATACGGAAGTGCTTGAGCCCCACCCACGGACTTCCCGCAAACCCCTTTGCAATGGAATAATCCTGAAATGCAATCAACGCGCCATACATCGGGTAATACTTAAAAACCAGAATGTACACCACCGGAATCAGCAAAAGTCCATACAACACCGCGTTTTTGCGGATAGACGCCCATCTTCTTTTTCCGCCGGTCTTTGCCTGTTTTCCCACAAATATACCCTTCCTCTCGTCCCATGTCGTTGTCATTATAACAGCCATTTTTCGCACTCGCCAGCGGAAATCCCGTTCTCTGCGGGAAATATTCCAGATTCTCTGCCCTGAAACCCCATGAAATCCTGCATATCACCGCCATAGATACACATTTTTGCGCAAAAAAGCGGCGCATGGATTTTTTCCATGCGCCGCTTCGCGCTTGCCAATCTGTCAATCGTCCTGCAAGGCTTCATAGCCCTCTTCTCCGGTGCGCACGCGAATGACGTTCTCCACGTCATACACAAACATTTTGCCATCGCCAATATGTCCGGTATACAACGCCTTTTTGGCCGTTTCTACCACCACGCGCACAGGCACCTTGCTGACCACAACCTCTACCTTCAGCTTCGGCAGCAATGTCATGCCCACCGGCGCGCCGCGATAGTATTCCGGCTGTCCATTCTGCGTTCCGCAACCCAGAACCTGCGTAACGGTAAGTCCCGTAACGCCAATGCTTCCCAGCGCGTTCTTCAAGGCTTCCAACTGATTCTGACGGCAGACAATGGATATCTTTGTAAACTTGACTTCCCCGTCTGCGGGAACAACCGGCTCCACCCGGGGCTTCTTCTCCACGGGCTTCATCTCCGGTTCCGGAGCGGGCATGAAGTCCGCATAAGACGAGGAGATGCCGTGTTCGCTGATGTCCAGGCCGGACAATTCAACCGCCGGTTCCACCCGCAAGCCATGGAATTTGCGAATGGCAAGGAACAAAATCGTCACCGTAACCGTAACCCAAAGTATCACCGAAGCCACGCCGAGAATCTGCGTACCCAACAGGGAGAATCCGCCGCCCACAAACAAACCTTTCACGCCGCCGGTTCCCGCACCGTTGGAAAACAATCCTACCATCAAAGTGCCCAGCGCGCCGCACACGCCGTGTACGCCAACGGCGCCCACCGGATCGTCAATCTTCAGCTTCTTTTCGATGAACTCAATGCCAAACACCACCGCAAAGCCTGCGATCACGCCGATAATGGCGGCAGAGAGCGGCGATACCGTGTCGCAGCCTGCCGTAATGGCCACCAAGCCTGCCAAAGAACCGTTCAGCGTCATGGATACATCCGGCTTTTTATACTTTACCCAGGTGATGCACATTACAGCCACCGTAGCCACCGCAGCCGCCAGGTTGGTCGTGACGAAAATGTCGCCCGCCGCCACAATGGCGTCTCCGCTCATGGACACGGTCGAGCAGCCGTTGAAGCCAAACCAGCAGAACCACAGGATGAACACACCCAGCGCACCCAAGGTAAGGCTGTGGCCCGGAATCGCCCGGGGCTTTCCATTGGCGTCAAATTTCCCGATTCGGGGTCCGATGATCTTCGCGCCGATCAGCGCGGATACGCCGCCCACCATATGAACCGCCGTGGATCCCGCAAAATCATGGAATCCCAGATTCGACAGCCAGCCGCCGCCCCAGATCCAGTGTCCGGAGATCGGATAGATCAAAAGGCTGATCACCGCGGAATAGATGCAATAAGAACTAAATTTGGTGCGTTCTGCCATGGCGCCGGACACGATGGTGGCCGCCGTGGCGCAAAACACCGTCTGGAAAATCAGAAACGCGCCCTTGGGCACTCCGGAAGGAAGAATCTGGCTGTAATCCCCCAAGGACAGGAAATCCAGTCCACCGATCAGCGCTCCACTGCCGCCAAACATCAATCCAAACCCCACCAACCAATACAACGGCGTGCCAATGGCAAAATCCATCAGGTTTTTCATGATGATGTTTCCGGCATTCTTGGCACGGGTAAAACCCGTTTCAACCATGGCGAAGCCCGCCTGCATGAAGAAAACCAACGCCGCGCCCAGCAGCACCCACAAAGTATCAATGCCTGAGAACACAAAGATTCCTCCTTTTCCGTATGGTATCCCTGGAGCAATGTCCGAAAACGCCGCCAACTCAGCCACGCATTGGCCGAAATTTTCGAAATTGCCCGATATATAAAGAACAAAACGGAGTCTGGCCACGCTCATCGCGCGCAAGACCCCGTTGTCCTGCCAAAATAACACTTTTATGCTGGAAGATCGCGCATCAGGTACGCATGCACTTCCTGGGCCGCGCTCCGCCCGTCCGCAATGGCGCGAACCACGAGAGACTGCCCCGTGCGCATGTCCCCTGCGGCAAACACGCCGGGCGCAATCTTATGCGCACCGGGCGCCGTCTCCGGCACACCCCTGGATGTCAGCGTCAGGCCGAATGCCTCCGCGTTGGCTGTTTCGCAACCCAAAAATCCTGCCGCGATCAGCAATTGCTGGCATGGAAGCTCTCGTTCCGTTTCCGCCACTGGCACAAACCGTCCCGAAGCATCCCGGGCCACGCGGGCCACCTTTACCCCGCAAAGATCGCCGGAAGCGTTGGTCAGCACCTGTGTCACCGTGGTTTCAAAGATTCTCGGGTCGCAGCCCTGCAGCGCTGCCGCTTCCAATTGACCATAGTCCGTGCGCAGAATGCGCGGCCATTCCGGCCATGGATTGCCCTTTGCACGCACCGTGGGAGGCGCGCTGAGCAGTTCCAATTCCGTCACGGATTTGCAGCCCTGTCGCAGGCATGTGCCTACGCAATCGTTGCCCGTATCGCCGCCGCCAACCACCACCACGTCTTTCCCCATGGAGGACAGCCGGCTCGGGCGATGTTCCAGCAACGCGCGGGTGGCTTCCGTAAGATATGTTACGGCGAAGTCCACTCCAGGCGCTTCCTCTCCGGGAACGTTCAATCTCCGGGCCCGTCCCGCGCCTGTGCAAAGCACCTGCGCGTCGAATTCTGTCAGCATGGCCGCGTCCGCCGTGGTGTTCACCCGAAATTCCACGCCTTCCGCTTCCATCAACTTCAAACGCCGTTCCACAATCTCCTTGGGCAGCTTCATGTTTGGAATGCCGTATTGCAAAAGGCCTCCCGCCCTGTCCGCCCGTTCAAACACCGTTACCCAGTGGCCCATGCGGTTCAGCAAATCCGCCGCCGCCAGCCCGGCCGGCCCGGAGCCTACCACCGCCACGCGTTTTCCCGTGCGCCGCTTCGGAATCCTGGGCTTGATCCAACCTTTGCGAAATCCCTCTTCAATCAGATAGAGTTCGTTGTCCCTGGTGGTAACAGCGCCGTCCTCCGCCAACATGCACGCCTTTTCACACAACGCCGGGCACACCCTGCCGGTGAATTCCGGAAAACTTGCCGTTTTCAGAAGCCGCTTCAGCGCCTGTTCCGTTTGTCCGCGATACAGCAAATCGTTCCATTCGGGAATGAGATTATGCAACGGACATCCGTATGCAGACTGGCAGTAGGGCACGCCGCAGTTCATGCAGCGAGATGCCTGTTCCCGGCGAACACTTTCCGGCAACGTCTCGTGCAAAAACGCGAAATCCATCGCTCGTTCACGCTCCGGCCGAAAAGGTTCCTCCTGCCGAACATGTTCCAAAAATCCCGTTGGCTTGCCCATACCGTCACCTTCTTTCCAGCAAACGCTTGTATTCCGTGGGGATAATCAACTTGAACAGCCTTCGCTTCGCGGCAAAATCCTTCAAAATATCCCGCGCCTTTGCGGAACCTGTTTCCCGCAGGTGATGTTCCAGAATCCCCCGCAGTTCTTCCGCAAATTCGTCCTCCTCCAACGGCTGCATCTCCACCATGGATCGATTCAACCGGCCCTCCAGCGCACCGTCCTCGTCCAGCACATATGCCAGGCCGCCGGACATGCCCGCCGCGAAGTTATCTCCCACTGGCCCCAGAATCACGGCCCGACCGCCGGTCATGTATTCGCAACCGTGGTCGCCCACGCCTTCCGCCACGGCGGTGGCTCCGGAATTGCGCACGCAGAATCGTTCGCCTGCGGTTCCCGCAATGTACGCCGATCCACTGGTTGCACCATACAACGCCACATTGCCGATCAAAGCATCTTCCTCGTTCCAGCGCTCCTCCGGCGGACACACCGCAATGACGCCGCCGGACAATCCCTTGCCCAGATAGTCGTTTGCTTCCCCCGTCAGCTTCAGGGAAATTCCCTTGGGCAAAAACGCCCCGAAAGATTGCCCGCCGCATCCCTTGGCGCAAATGGTCTGTTCTCCCATTTGCCCGCCTTGTTGTCGAAGCAACGCTGCGCCCAACAGCGTGCCAAAGGCACGATCCGTATTCCGCAGGAGGATTTCCCCGCTTGGCACATGGGCGTCGGCGCGCTCGTCCAGGTGAAAATTGTAATCCCGTTCCGGATGGTGGAAGCTGTTTTGGGAAAAGCCCAGCAGTTCCGATACGTCCAGCGGAGAACCTGCCCTGGCCTTCAGCAAATCCGCCCGGCCCACCAGCTCGTTTACCCGCCGCGCGCCCAGCTTTGCCATGATCTCCCGCAATTGTTCCGCTACAAACAGCATAAACCGTTCCACATATTCCGGCTTTCCCTTGAACCGCTTGCGCAATTCCGGATTCTGGGTGGCGATGCCGAAGGGACAGGTGTCCAGATTGCACACACGCATCATCCGGCATCCCATAGCGATGAGCGGCGCGGTGGCGAATCCAAATTCTTCCGCTCCCAACAGCAGCGCCACCGCCACATCTCTGCCGGTCATGAGCTTGCCGTCCGTCTCCAGCGCCACCATTTCCCGCAAGCCGTTTCGGCACAGGGTTTGATGCGCTTCGGCCAACCCCAGTTCCCACGGCATGCCCGCGCCATGGATAGAACTCATGGGCGCGGCGCCCGTGCCGCCTTCTCCGCCGGAAATGAGGATCACCTGCGCGCCCGCCTTGGCTACGCCCGAAGCCACCGTTCCCACGCCCGTTTCCGAAACCAGCTTTACGGAAATGCGGGCGTCCCGGTTGGCGCATTTCAAGTCATAGATCAGCTGCGCCAAATCCTCAATGGAATAGATATCATGGTGCGGCGGCGGAGAAATCAGGGAGATCCCCGGCGTGGAGCAACGAGTGCGGGCCACCCAGGGCGTTACCTTCGCGCCGGGCAAATGCCCTCCTTCGCCGGGCTTTGCGCCTTGCGCCACCTTGATTTGAATTTCGTTTGCAGAAAGCAAGTATTCTTCGGTAACGCCAAACCGTCCGGATGCCACCTGTTTGATGGCGGAATTCAGCTTTGTGCCGAAGCGTTCCGGCAATTCGCCGCCTTCGCCCGTGTTGGACTTGCCGCCGATGTGATTCATCGCCTCTGCCATGCATTCATGGGCTTCCTGGGACAGAGAACCATAAGACATGGCGCCCGTCTTGAACCGCCGAACGATCTCCGCCGCCGGTTCCACTTCCTCCAGCGGAACCGGCGCGCAATCCTCAAACCGGAAATCCAGCAAAGACCGAATCGTGGGCGAACCGTCCCGCAGCACCATTTCCCCATACTGCCCAAACTTGGCAAAATCGTCTTCCCACAGGGACTGCTGCAGGGTGTGAATCACTTCCGGCAGATACAAATGCCGTTCCGCCATCGGACCCGTGCGCAAACGATGCACGCCCACGCTGTCCAGCGTTCTGTCCACCTGTCCGTCAAAAGCCTGGCAATGGTGCCACTGCGCATCCGCCTGAATGTGAGAAAGCCCTGTTCCGCTGAGTCTGCACAGCGTGTTGGTAAAATAGCGTTCCACCACATCCCTGTCCAATCCCACCGCTTCAAACAGCTGAGCGCTTTGATACGCTTGCAGGGTAGACACGCCCATTTTGGATGCAATGCGCAAAATTCCTTCCGTCAGGGCACGATCATAGCTTTCCACGGCCTGGGCGGCATCTTTTTGCATTGCGCCTTCAGCCGCCAACGCCGCCACACACTCCTGTGCCAGATAAGGGTTCACCGCCCGGGCGCCATACGCCACCAACAGCGCCATCTGATGCACATCCCGCGGTTCGCCGCTTTCCAAAATCACGGAAATTGCCGTGCGTTTCTTCGTGCGCACCAGATATTGCTCCAATGCGGAAACCGCCAACAGCGAAGGAATTGCCGGATGTTCCCGGTCCACGCCTCTGTCCGAAAGAATGATGACGTTGACGCCCTCCGCATACATTGCGTCGCACGCCTGGAACAGCGCTTCCAGCGCCGCATCCAGCCCCATTCCCATTTCATACAGAATCGAAAGCGTCCGTACCCGGAATTCCGGAACGTCCATGGCGCGAATCCGCGACAGTTCCTCCACCGTAAGGATCGGGCCGTCTAGTTCCAGCACCTGACAGTTTTCTCCACATGCGGTCAAAAGATTTCCGTCATCGCCCACATACACCGTGCAATCCGTCTTTAACCGCTCCCGCAGCGCGTCAATGGGAGGCTTCGTAACCTGCGCAAAGCGCTGCTTGAAATAGGAAAACAACGGCGGGTGTGCCTTGGACAATGCTGCAATTGGTTCGTCCGCGCCCATGGAGGCAATGGGTTCCGCGCCCTTTTCCGCCATCGGCAGCAAAATTTCCCAAACATCCTCCTGGGTATATCCAAACGCCTTGCACAGGGTTTCCCGTTCCGCTTCTCCCAATACAGGGGGCTCCGCATTCACGGGAGGCAAATCCTGCATGCGCCGAATGCCTTGCCTTACCCATTGGCCATAGGGCTGTGCTTTCGCATAGTGCTGTTTCAGTGCGTCGCCATTCCACAGCGTTCCCTGGGTCAGATCCGCCATCAGCATGTCCCCGGCCCGCAAACGCCAACGGCAGAGAATGTGACGATTTTCCTCATGCAGCACGCCTGCTTCGGAAGAAAGGATCAGCCGGCCATCGTCCGTGCGGGCGCAGCGCATGGGCCGCAAACCGTTTCGATCCAGCGCCGCGCACACCACGTCTCCATCCGAATACAGCACGGCGGCCGGCCCGTCCCAAGGTTCCATCATGGTGGCATAATACCGATACATGTCCCGCCATGGCGTCTTTTCCCGCTTGCCCTGCCATGGTTCCGGCAACAGCACCATGCCCGCCAACGGCATGGGCATGCCGTTCATCACCAGATACTCCAGGGCGTTGTCCAGCATCATGGAATCCGAACCGTCCGGCATGACCACCGGCAATACCTTTTCCGCGCCGTCACCCAGCAAATCCGAATGCGCCGTTTCTTCCCGGGCCAACATGCGGTCCGCGTTGCCGCGAATGGTGTTGATCTCCCCGTTGTGCAAAAGCAACCGATGCGGATGCGCCTTGGGCCAGCTGGGATTGGTATTGGTGGAAAACCGGGAATGCACCATGGCCAGCGCGGACACGTAATCCGGATCCCGCAAATCATCATAAAACGTGCGCAATTGCGAAACCAGCATCATGCCCTTGTAGACGATGGTACGGCTGGACAAGGAGCATACATACGCGCCAGTATCCATTTTCTCAAACGTTCGCCGCAGCACATACAACTTGCGATCAAACGCCGCCCCTTGGGAAGCGTTTTCGGGCCTTTCCACAAAGCATTGCTCAATTTGCGGCATGGTTCGCCGGGCGCCCTCGCCCAACAACTCCGCATTGCACGGAACCTTGCGCCAGCCCAGCAAGCGCAAACCTTCCTGCAGCATCGCTTTCTCCATGGCCGCTTTGGCCGCATTGCATTGTTCCGGTTTCGAAGGCAGAAACAGCATGCCAACGCCATAATCCCGCGCCGAACCCAGGCAAATGCCCTTTCCGTCCGCCCACTTGGCGAACAGCGCATGAGGCACCTGCGTCAGAATGCCCACGCCGTCTCCCGTGGTCCCCAGCGCGTCACAGCCGGCGCGATGCGCCAAACGCTCCACAATGGTCAGCGCGTCGGACACTGTTTTATGGCTCTTTCGCCCGTCCAGAGATACCACCGCGCCTACGCCGCAGGATTCGTGCTCCATTCTCTCGTCATATAGCGGATATTGCGTCATTGCTTTCTCCCCCAGTTCCCGGCTTCAAGCTTCAATACAAAAAACAGAGCATGGTGCGCCTTGCCACAGCACCATTGCTCTGTCTTGGATAAGATCATATCAGAATCTTCCGCTGCTGTCAAGTTTCATTTGCAGGATTTCTTTGTTGATTTTTCGTTTTCATGCAGATTCACGCCTCTATTTTTCGAAAAACGGTGTTAATTCATGTCAATTATGCAAATTTGCCCTTGACAGCCGTTTTTCAACGTGCTATCATACTTCCAATTTCATACGAAAGCGATGCGGAAGAAAAGTAATTCGATTTTCGTGGCACAGAGAGCGGGCGCTGCTGGAAATCCCGTCCACGACCCGAAGGAAAGAACCCTTCCAAGCCCAAACCCAAAGCGCAAGCCAGTAGGAGCGGCGTGCAGGCGGCACGTTACAATCGCCGGGGCTTGTTTGAGCCCGTCAAGAAGCAAATCAGGTGGCACCACGGATCGGCGGCATTCGTCCTGAAATAAGAGGATGGCCGCAAAATAACGGAGGTGCTGTTTTTATGTGTTCGATTTTTGGCGTAGAGAGCAAAACCATTCCCTGGGCGACCCTGCAAGCGCATTTTGACCAAACAATCTCCCGAGGCCCCGACATGTCCAGGGTTGCGGAAGTGCCCTGCGGATATCTGGGGTTTCATCGCCTGGCCATCATGGGGTTGGACGAACGCGGCATGCAACCCTTCCGTCTGGGCGACGATCTTGTGGTTTGCAACGGTGAACTGTACGGTTTTCGCCCGTTGCGGGAGCGATTGATGGAACAATATTCCTTCCAAAGCGAATCGGACTGCGAAATTCTGCTGCCGCTGTATCGGGAATATGGCCTGGAAATGTTCAAGACGCTGGACGCCGAATTTGCGCTCATCCTTTATGATTCCCGGCGCAACGCATTCGTGGCCGCCCGCGACCCCATTGGCATTCGGCCCCTGTATTACGGCCGGTTAACGGACGGCAGCATGGTCTTTGCCAGCGAACCCAAAAACCTGGTGGGCCTTTGCGACGTCATTCTGCCCTTCCCGCCGGGCTGCTATTGGGCGGACGGAAAATTCACCCGCTATGCCGACCCTGCCCGGGTGGATCATTTCATCATGGAAGACGAGGAAACCGTGTGCCGCACGCTGCGCAAGCTTTTCATCGCAGGGGTGGAAAAACGCCTGGACGCGGATGCTCCCGTGGGGTTTTTGCTCAGCGGCGGACTGGACAGTTCCCTGGTGTGCGCAATCGCCGCAAAAACGCTGAAGAAACCCATTCGCACCTTTTCCATCGGCATGGATACCGACGCCATCGATCTGAAATATGCCCGTAAGGTAGCCGACTTTATCGGCAGCGAGCATACGGATGTGATCATTTCCAAAAAAGACGTGCTGGACGCGCTGGAACACGTCATCGCACTGCTGGGCACATACGATATCACCACCATTCGCGCCAGCATCGGCATGTATCTTGTGTGCAAATACATCCACGAAAACACGGACATTCGCGTGCTGCTGACGGGCGAAATTTCGGATGAAATCTTCGGCTACAAATACACGGATTTCGCTCCCGACGCCGCTGCCTTCCAGCAGGAATCGGAAAAACGCATTCGGGAATTGCACATGTACGACGTGCTGCGGGCCGATCGCTGCATTTCCGTAAACTCCCTGGAGGCCCGGGTGCCCTTTGGCGATTTGGCGTTCGTGCACTATGCCATGTCCATTGATCCTTCCCTGAAGATGAACCGGCACAACATGGGAAAATACCTGATTCGCCAAGCCTTTGCCCAGGATCATCTTCTGCCGGAAGAAATCCTTTGGCGGCAAAGGCGGCTTTCAGCGACGCCGTGGGCCATTCCATGGTGGACGATTTGAAAGAATACGCAGAGGCAACCTATACCGATGCCGAATTTCATGAAAAGTGCACCCAATACACCCACGCAAAGCCCTTCACCAAGGAAAGCCTGCTGTATCGGGAAATCTTTGAACGCTACTATCCCGGCCAGTCTGCCATGGTGACGGATTTCTGGATGCCCAACCGTTCCTGGCCCGGCTGCAACGTGGATGATCCTTCCGCCCGCGTTTTGAAAAACTACGGCGATAGCGGAAAATAAACCGCAAGCGCTCATCAAACAAATGGTTCTGCCCGGTCCGGGCAAATCGCCCGTGGCCGCCTCCAAGGGAAACATCGAAATCCCGCGGTTCCCAGCGGAACTGCAGCCTTCTTCATGCCCCCAGTTCCACTGGGGGCATCATCTTGTCCAAAAAGATTTTTTGACAAGATGGTTGCGATTTTTCCAGGGAAAAATCTGCGGTCGCTGTACACGCCGCCGGCCACGATTGAAATTCGAGTGTCCCAAGCACTCTCGTGCTCTCCCTGCGTTTTGCGACCGTCTGATGTCCCCAGTTCCACTGGGGGAATGATAACGCCTGTTTGGTGAACAGGAAAATTTCCCATCCTTCCGAACGGCGCATGGGAATTTGTGGCTTTTCTGCGCTTTTCTATTGCGTTGCGCCCATGATCGCGCCATTTTTTCATGGAAATTTCCGGTTGCGTCCGAACCCATGGAATGTTATGATACTATCATACGAAAGCAATGGAGGTTGCGCTGCGCAGCCTTCCCAGAAATGAGGAGACGCCATGACGCAACAGACGATCCAGCGCAAATCCATGCCGGACATAGAAACTTCCGTCCTCGCCGACCGACGCCGATTGATTATCGCACTCACCTGGCCCGCCTTGGCGGAAAACCTGCTGTCCACCCTGGTGTCCATGGCCGACACCATGATGGTTGCCGCTCTGGGCACGTTCGCAGTGAACGCAGTGGGGTTGGTCACGCAGCCCAGGTTCATCGTGCTTTCCGCCTTTATGGCCCTGGGCGTCGGCAGCACTTCCCTGGTTGCCCGCGCCAAGGGGGAAAACGACCCCGCGAAAGCAAACCGCATTCTTTGGCAATCCATCCAGCTTGCCGCCATCCTTGTGACGGTTTTGTGCGTGATCCTGTTTTGTTTCAGCGAACCTCTGCTGCGGCTGATTGCAGGAAAAAATATCTCCGAGGGCACCATTCATATGGGGCTGGAGTATTTTCGCATCCAAATCTACGGGTTCCCGCTGCTGTGTATCACCTACATCATGAACGCCGCGCTCCGGGGCGCCGGAAACACCAGAGCCGCGTTTTATTCTAACGCCGTTTCCAATATTGTAAACATCTTTTTCAATTACTGCCTGATTACGGGAAATCTTGGCTTTCCCGCGCTGGGCGTGGCCGGCGCTTCCATCGCCACAGTCCTTGGGCAGGGCGCGGCCTTTGCCATTTGTTTGTTTCTTCTGCTTCAAGGCAAGCAGTTTATTCGCCTGGACTTTCGCCTTCATATTCACCTTGACCGAAAAATTTGTGCCGGGATCTCCCGCATTGGCATGCCCGCTTTGCTGGAGCAAGTCATCCTGAGAACCGGTATGCTTTTGTTCACCATGATTGTCACCGCTTTGGGCGACGCCGCATATTCCACCCACATCATCGCCATGAACATTCAGACCCTGTCTTTTACCACGGGAATGTCCTTCGGCACCGCCGCCACCACCTTGACCGGCCAATGCCTGGGCCGCCGAAACCCGAAGCTTGCCCAGGATTACCTCCATGAAACACAACGCATGGGCTACGTCGTCTCTATCGCGGTGTCCGCTCTGCTGTTTTTCTTCGGAGGCAGGCTGGCCTCCCTGTACACCAAGGAATCCTCTATCATCCTGATGGCCTCTCAAGTGCTGAAAATTGTCGCCCTGTCAAACCCCGTTTCCAACGCGCGGTTCGTGTACAATTCGGCGCTGCGCGGCGCAGGCGATTCCCGCTACACCGCCCGCATTACCTTCATCGGCATCCTGCTTACCCGGCCCTTGGTGGCATTGGTCACCGTTTATGTCTTCCATCTGGGCCTCACAGGCGTTTGGATCGCCCTGGTTTCTGATGCCGTTGTGTGCTATCTGTTGGCCAGACGCCGTTGGTTCACCGAAAAATGGGCGTTGATTCAGGTGTAAAACAATCGAATAGAAAACGTCCCGCCAGCCGTTTTCACGGCCAACGGGACGTTTTTTGGCAGCCATTCCTCTCCGAAGATCAGAAAAGCAACACCGTAAATTGCGCCACCAACACCACGCACACCAGGGCAATGGGGTAGGTCGCCGCATACGCGGAAGCAACGTCGTCCGTGCCTGCCACAGAAATCAGTGTGCCCAGGGCGGGCGTAGACGTCATGCCTCCGGTAATGGATCCAAGATTGTTGAACAGGGACAATTTCAGCACCTTCGCGGCAAAGACATAGCCCACGATCATGGGCAACAGCGTCATGATCGCGCCATATACGAACAGGATAATGCCTTCTTCGCGCAGGGTTTCCACAAAACCTGCTCCGCCGCTGACGCCAGCGCCGATCAGGAACAGCATCAATCCCAATTCCCGGAAGGTTTTCAGCACAGGGATCGGCACCGTGAGATCAAAGGAACCCACATGCGCCAGATGGCCGAAGATCAAGCCCATGATCAGCGGGCCGCCCGTGGAACCCAGGGAAAACTGTGCGCCGCCGGGCAGCGGAATGTGTATATCGCCCAAAATGAGGCCCAGAGCAGCCGCCAGACAGAAGGCAATAAATCCCGCCGCATCGCCGCGCTTCTTCCCCGCGTCCCCCGTTTTGCGCAGGGGAGCCTCGTTTGCCGCCTCATAATTTGCCCGTTCCGCCGCAATATCCACCTTCAGAATGCGGGGCATCAATTGCACAAACAGCACCACGCCCACCACGCCAAAGGGATATGCAATGGCATACCCGGTGGTTGCCAAATCCTTCAATTCTCCTGCGGCCTCCTGTGCGGCAGCCAGACCGGGCGTGGAGGTAAGCGCGCCGGTGAGCAGCCCGACAGACAATTCTGCGCTGATTCCGCCCACCTTGATGGCAAAAATGGATGAGAGTCCGCCCACCAGAATGATGATGACGCCCAGCAGAATATAGCTTTTGGCGTTCACTTTGAAATTCCGGAAAAACTTCGGACCGGCAATAAAGCCCACGGATGTCACAAAGGACACCAGGCCGATATTTCGCGCAATGGCGTTCACCTGCGCGCCGAAATGTCCAAACACCAGCGCCACCAGCAGCACGCCCGCCGTGCCCAGGGAAATTCCCTTGATCTTGATGGCTCCCACCAGATAACCCAGCGCCGCAATGAAGAAGATCGTCATGATCGGAGACAGCGAGGAAATTAGCGATTGCATTGTTTACACCCTCCGTGCATAATCCGGCAACAGTTTGGGCGAAACGATGTCGCTGTGAATTCCCGCATCCGCCAGCGCCTTCGCGTACTCGTCCACATGCTTCAGCGTCAGCTTGCCCAGATGCACGTCCTTGACGGCGCGCGCGGTAGCCTTGCCGGCATTGCGACCGAACACGATAATATCCAGCAGAGAATTCCCCATCAAACGGTTCCGGCCATGAATGCCGCCAACGGCTTCGCCCGCCACGAACAAGCCCGGCACGCATGTTTCGTCGTTGACATCAATCTCGATGCCGCCGTTTTGATAATGCAGGGTGGGATAAATCAGAATGGGCACCTTGCGCATGTCAATGTCGTACTTCATGTACATTCTCAGCATGGCAGGCAGGCGCTTTTCCAAGGTTCCCGCGCCGTGAATCATGTCGATCATGGGGGTATCCAGCCATACAGCCTGGCCATTGGGAGCTTCTACGCCCAACTTGCGATCGTCGCATTCCCGAATTACCGCCGCGGCTTCCACGTCGCGGGTCTCCAAAGGATGCACAAACGCGACGCCGTCCCGGTTGATGACCTTCGCGCCCAAAGAACGCACCTTTTCCGTCACCAGCGCGCCGTAAATCTGATTGGGGAACGCCGCGCCCGTGGGATGATACTGCAGCGTATCCTGATACAGCAGCTTTGCACCCGCGCGATAGGCCAAAATCAGGCCGTCCGCCGTGGCGCCGTAATGGTTGCTGGTGGGGAACCCTTGATAGTGCATGCGTCCCGCGCCGCCTGTGGCGAGAATGACCGCTTTGGCACGCGCCACCAGAATCTGCTTGGTTTCCATGTTCATCAGCACCGCGCCCGCGCAGCGTCCGTTCTCATCCTTGATCAATTCAATGGCGGCGGTGAAGTCCACCACCGGAATGCCAAGGTTCAACACCTCATCCCGCAGGGTGCGCATGATTTCCGCGCCGGAGTAGTCCGCCGCCGCATGCATGCGCTTGCGGGAGGTGCCGCCGCCGTGGGTGGTGATCATGTTGCCATTTTCGTCCTTGTCGAACTCTACGCCCAATTCGTTGAGCCATTTTACCGCGCCCGGACCTTCCGTTACCAATTTCGCCACCAATTCGGGACGGTTGGTGTAATGTCCGCCGCCCATTACGTCCAAATAATGCTGGGCGGGCGAATCGTTTTCCTTGTCGGCAGCCTGGATGCCGCCTTCCGCCATCATGGTGTTGGCGTCGCCGATGCGCAGCTTGGTAACGATCATCACGTTGGCGCCCGCGTTGTGCGCTTCGATGGCAGCGGAGGAACCGGCTCCGCCGCCGCCGATCACCAGCACATCCACGTCGTAATCAATTTTGTCCAGATTGGCCGTCACCTGGGTCAGGCGGCTGTTGGCCTCCAACAGCGCCAGCAGTTCCTTCGGCGCCTTCTGACCCGCGTTTCCGCCAACCTTGATGATGTCAAAACCGTCCTGACGATAATCCGGATGATATGCCTTGAGCAGCGCATCCTTCTCTTCGGCAGTCATGCGGCGGGGTTCCAAGGCAATGTTTGCCTCCCGGGCAGCCTCTACCTTCGCCATTGAGGCGAGCATTTCTGGGGTAAAATTCATTCCTGTCGCCTCCTTACTTCTCAATCGACCGCGTGTTATACAGTTCCTTGAGCTCTTCCACGGGCTTTGCCATGATGGCTTCCATGGCTTCCTTGCACAAGCCGTCCTCGATTTCCTTGACCCGCTTGGTCAGGTGCTTGGCTTCCGGAGCAATATACTTGCCGTTCAGCCGCCGGGCCAGCAGCGCCACCTGCGGGTGAGAGATGCCCGCCGGACAGCGGGAGGAGCAGATGCCGCACATCACGCAATCGAAGCTCATTTCCGCACATGCCTTGAAGTCTCCGCGCTGCGCCGCCGCAATGTATTGCATGACGTCCAGGCCCTGGGAACAGGAATTCGTGCAGGCATTGCAGCCGATGCAGGAATAGATTTCCGGATACAGCTGCATCATCACCTGAGCGTCGGGCTTGATTTCATTGATGTCATACACCTGTTTCTCCAAGGGGAAGAAAGGCAGCGTGGCCACATACATGTTCTCCTGCACGGTCGTCTGGCAGGCCAAGGCCACCTTCAATTCGCGTTCGCCTTTAATGCGGTAAATCGTGGCGCACGCGCCGCAAAATCCGTTGCGGCAGCCGCAGCCCCGCACCAGTTGATAACCGGCGTATTCCATGGCGCCCATGATCGTGAGTCCTTCCGGCACCTCGTATTTCTTGCCCATCAAATAGACGTTAACCATTTTGTTTTCCTCCGTTTTGCCTTTGGCGGCGAATCAGTATTCGTCGGGCAGCTCGCCCAGCTGGTCGAAGCGGAAAACCGGGCCGTCCTTGCACACATATTTGTTGCCGATATTGCAGCGACCGCACTTGCCCACGCCGCACTTCATGCGCAGTTCCATGGTGGTAAACACCTGCTTGCGGTCAAAGCCCAGCTTGTCCAGCGCTTGCAGCACGAATTTGATCATAATTGGCGGGCCGCACACCAGCACCTTGCCCTCCGGATTGAAGCCCAGCTCCGTAACGTAATTGGGCACAAAGCCTACATGACCGTCCCAGCCTTCCTGTTCCCGGTCAATGGTAAGATGCACGTTGATGCCGGCTTCCTGACACCAGTGATCCACAATTTCCGGATAGTCCACCAGATCATCCTTGGAACGGGATCCGTATACGATGTCGATCTTGCCATAATTGGCGCGGTTGTCCCGCACATAATTGATGACGCTGCGCAAGGGCGCCAGACCGATGCCGCCGGCAATGAAGATCAAATCCTGTCCTTTCAGTTCCGTTTCCACAGGAAAACCGTTGCCGTAAGGCCCGCGAATGGTAATCTGCTGGCCCACGTCCATCTGGTGCAGCCAGTTCGTCAGACAGCCGCACTTCTTGATGGAAAATTCCATGAATTCTTTGTTTGTGGGGGACGAAGTAATGGAAAACATCGCCTCGCCCACGCCCGGAATGGAAAGCATGGCGCACTGGCCGGGCAAATGCTCAAAACATTTGCCGCCTTCCAGCGCATTCACGCGAAAGGTCTTTACATCGGGCGTGTCCACACGAACATCCGTCACAACGCCCAGCATGGGGATCAAAGCTTCCTTGTTCATTTTTCATCCTCCCCCAACGCCTTGATAACTTTGACGATGTTCAAATTCTGGGGGCATTTCCTGACGCAGCGGCCGCAGCCCACGCAGGAATACATGCCGCCGTTGTTTGCCGGGAAATACACCAATTTGTGCATGAAGCGCTGGCGATAGCGTTCCAGCTGCGTCGGCCGGGACTGGCCGCCCGCCATCATGGTAAAATCGCTGTACATACAGCTGTCCCAGCAGCGATAGCGCTGAACGCCGTGGCCCGTGTCGTAATCCCGAATGTCATAGCACTGGCAGGTCGGGCAGGAAAACGTACAGCTGCCGCAGCCCAGGCAGGCCAAGGACAATTTCTTCCATTTGGGAGAATCAAACAATTCCTGCAAATGCTCGCCGTCAAAACCATTCAGGTTCAGCTTCGCAAAGGGCAGCGCGTCGTATTTCTTCTCGATTTCGCCCTTTGCCCAGTCCACGGGCATTTCGTCCGCCTCCTGGGTTTCCCACGCGGCCATCAGCGCTTCGCCCTTCCCGGTGTATGCCTGGCAGTAATATTCGTCGCCCACCAGCCACATTACCACGTCCGCCTTGGGATTTGCAGGGTCTACGCCGAAATTTTTGCAAAAGCAGGATTCCACCGGTTCGCCGCATGCCAGGGCAACAATGGTTCCATGCTGCCGCCTTGCGGCATAATAGGTGTCCACCGGCTCTGCCAAAAACACCTTGTCCAGCACCTCGAAGGCCTTGATGTCGCAGGCGCGCATGCCGAAGATCACGTAATCCTCGTCGCAGCGCTGTTGCTCAGTAATCTCGATGGTCTTGCCCTCCATGCGGAAGTGCATCAGGTTTTCCCATTGGGGAAACAGCACATCCTTGGGGGACTTGTCCGGGCTGGTCACATCCAGCCGGAGCGTCATGCCATCCTCAAAGCGCTCGTATGTCACCAGCGCATCCTTTTCCACCGGCGCGTACACCGCACAGGGAATGCTTTTGACGATGGCTTCCGCCTGATCCATGGCGAATCTGCGCATCAGGCGTTCCCCCTTTCCTTTACGATGCCAGGCTCCGCGTCTTCTTTGGTATAACTGGTCATGGGCGTGCGTTCGTCGTCGCCTTCGCCCGCCTGATAATCGCCGTACAGTTCGTTCATGTCCTTGATGAACTTGCGGTTGAGCAGATGCAGCGGAATATGCTGCGGGCATACGCGAGAGCATTCGCCGCAGTCCGTGCAACGCCCGGCCACGTGATATGCCCGAATGATGTGGAACATGTTCTCCTCGAAATCCGTTACGGGCGCCTTGGAGGCCGCCCCGGAGGCAGGATTGTCGAACACGCACTTTTCGCAAGTGCACGCCGGACACACGTTGCGGCATGCGTTGCAGCGGATGCACCGGGAAAGCTCTCCCCGCCAGAAATCATACCGCTGCTGGGCCGTCATCTTTTCCAGATCCGACACGCCGTCCATGCGGTCCATCACCGCGCTGGGCTTGCGGGATTCCTCGTCGTCGATGATCTCGTCATACACCACAAATTCCTTGCCCTTGCAGGCGTTGCACTTGAGAAGCGTTCCGGCTTCGTCCTTCATGCCCTTGCAGCCCGCGCCAATGATATAGAACTTTTCCCGGTCCAAGCGGTGTTCCTTGGTCAGCTGATGGAAGGACAGGGTGTCGCAGGGCTTGAGCACCACCAGCGTCCTGCCCTCCAGCCGCTTCAATTTCAGACAGTATTTGCTCAGGTTCGCGCCGGCATATTCGCCGTACACGAAGTCCTTCATCTCCTCTGCGGATTCAAACAGCGCCGGCGTCCAGTCCGCCTGGGTCTCGCCCTTTTCCCAGCCAAGCACCCGGGAGACGGTTCCATCTGCAAGCAGTTCCAGCGCGCGGTTTTGGATTCTCTTCGCTATTTCTTGCATCTGATATCCCCCAGCTTTCTGTTTTCGCCCAGTTTGGCAATGGCCTCGGCGAATTCGTTCATGGTCTTTGAAAACTTTGCGCCTTCGGCGGCGGAAACCCATTCCACGCGGGTGCGTTCCCGTTCGATTCCCAAATAATCCAGCATGGAAAACAGCATGGTCATTCTGCGCCTTGCAAAGTAATTTCCGCTGGTGTAATGGCAGTCTCCAGGATGGCAGCCGCACAGGATGACGCCGTCCGCGCCGCGTTCAAAGGCGCGCAGGATGAACATGGGGTTTACCCGGCAGGAGCAGGGCACGCGGATAATTTTGATGTCCGCAGGATAGCTGAGTCTGCCGGAGCCGGCCAAATCCGCGCCGGCATAGGAGCACCAGTTGCAGCAAAACGCAACGATTTTCGGTTTCCATTCGCTGTTCGTTACCGGCATATTGCGTCCACCTCCGCCATGATCTGCTGATTGGAGAAGCCCTTCAAGTCCATTGCGCCGGACGGGCAGGTGACGGTGCATGCGCCGCAGCCCTGACATACCGCCGGATTCACCTGGGCGATTCTGCGCACTTCCCGCACGCCTGGGCCGCGAACCTCTTTGTCGATATAGGTGATTGCGCCATACGGACATACCTTTTCGCACTGGGAGCAGCCGTTGCACATCAGTTCATTGGTCTGCGCCACGCAAGGATTGGTGACCAGGTGATCCTTGGCCAGCAAGCCAATGACCTTGGCCGCCGCCGCGCCCGCCTGGGCCACGGTTTCCGGAATGTCCTTCGGTCCCTGGGCCACGCCGCTTAGGAACACGCCCGCCGTGGGAGATTCCACCGGCCGCAGCTTGGGATGGGCTTCGGTGAAGAAATCGTTGGTGTCCATCGAAGCGGTCAGCATGGTGCCAATGGCGCGGGCGGTGGGATCCGGCTCGATTGCCGTGGCCAATACCACCATGTCCGCGGCAATTTTTACCTGCTTGTTCTCGATCAAGTCGCTGCCCTGTACCATGAGCTTGCCGTTTTCCGGCGCAACTTTGCCCACCATGCCCTTGATATAGTCCACGCCGTACTGTTCCGCCGCCCTGCGATAGAACTCGTCGAAGTTCTTGCCGGGGGTGCGCACGTCGATGTAGAACACGTGCACGTCGGTATCCGGATATTTTTCCCGCACCAGCATGGCGTGCTTGGCGGTGTACATGCAGCAGATCTTGCTGCAATAGGGCTTGCCGCGGCGGTTATTCTCCTCGCAGCGGGAACCTACGCACTGAATGAACACGATGGTCTTGGGGTGTTTTCCGTCCGAAGGCCGCAGCAGCGTTCCCTTCGTGGGGCCGGCGGCGTTCATCAGCCGCTCAAACTCCAGACTGGTTACCACGTCCGGGCTGTCCAGATACGCAAATTCATTCAGCGCGGAAACGTCCATGGGCCGGAATCCCGTGGCGACCACGATGGCGCCGTATTCCCGTTCGATGACTTCATCCTGTTGCTTGTAATTGATGGCGCCGGCAGAACACACCTTTTCACACAGGCCGCACTTGCCGGTCTTCAGCTTGATGCATTGCTCCGGGTCGATCACGGCCACGTTGGGAATCGCCTGCGCAAAGGGAATATAGATGGCGCCGCGGGTGTTCAAATTCATGTTGAATTCATCCTTGCCCTTGCGGGAAGGACATTTCGTGGTGCACAGAGAACATCCGGTGCACTTGGTTTCGTCCACATAGCGCGCTTTTTTGCGAATGGTGGCCTTGAAGTTGCCCACGAAACCGGACACTTTTTCCACGTTCGCGTAAGAAATGATGTTGATCTTTTCGTTCTGGGAAGCTTCCACCATCTTGGGCGTGAGAATACAGGCCGCGCAGTCCAGGGTGGGGAACGTCTTGTCCAGCTGCGCCATGCGTCCGCCAATGGTGGGCCGCTGTTCCACGATGTCCACCTCATACCCCGCGTCCGCCACGTCCAGCGCGGTTTGAATTCCGGCAATGCCGCCGCCGATGACCAAACAACGCTTGGTAACGGCGCTGGTGCCCGCCTGCAAGGGCGTGTCGTTGCGCAGCTTCGCCACGGCGGCCTTGGCCAGGACGATGGCCTTTGCGGTGCCCATGTCCTTGTCCTTGTGAATCCAGGAGCACTGTTCCCGAATGTTGGCAATTTCCACCATGTACGGGTTCAGGCCCGCCGCTTCCGCCGTTTTGCGGAACGTGGCCTCATGCATGCGGGGAGAGCAGGAGCACACCACAATGCCGGTCAGTCCGTGTTCGTGAATGGCGTCCTGAATCATCTTCTGGCCGGCAGCAGAGCACATATACTGATAGTTTGCGGAGAACACCACGCCGGGCTCTTTTTTCATGGCCTCTGCGACCGCCTCCACGTCCACCGTGGCGGCAATATTGGAACCGCACCAGCAGACAAAAACGCCGATCTTTTGCATTTGTGGTTTTCCTCCTTACTTTCTGTATTTGCGCATGGCCGCCATGAGCAGCTGCTGGGGCACGTTTTCGTCGGCAAATTCCGGAATATCCCGCGGACCTTTGCGATCCTGGCCCTGCATGCGAATCTGCATCAGGCGCACTGCTTCCACCAGCTTGCCAGGCTCCACGCCGCGGGGACAGCGCTCCACGCAGGCCATACAGCTGAGGCATTCATAGATCGAATCGCTCTGCATGAGTTTTTCGATTTCGCCGTGTTCCACCATGGACACGAACTGATGGGGATGATACTCCATCCTGTCGTAATTGGGGCATGTGCCGGAGCACTTGCCGCACTTCATGCATTTTTTGGGATTGACGCCCGAGATGCGCAGGGCGGTTTCGGCAAACAAATTTTTGTTTTCCATTACGCCACCTCCAAACCCAACGCCTCTGCCAGCAATTCCGTGAAATACTTCACCGGCAGCGCTTCGCCCACCGCGTTTTCCACCAGGTTATACCGGCACAAGGGACATGCGGTTACCAGTTCCTGCGCGCCGGCAGAAATGGCGGAATGCAGCGCGCGATCCACCTGCGCCTGGGCGGCGGATTTATCCTCCAACGCCACATATGCGCCGCAGCATTCGTTGCGATAGGCATACTTCACCGGCTCCGCGCCCAGCGCGCGAAGGAAATCCTCCATAATTTTCGGATTCTCCGGATCGTCAAAGGCCAGCTCCTTGCCGGGGCGCAACACCATGCATCCATAAAACGCGCCGATTTTGCGGCCCTTCAGCGGGTTGACCACCTTTTTCGCCAGTTCCGCAAACCCGATCTCGTCCCGCAACACTTCCAGAAAATGCATCACCTTGGTGGATCCGTCATAGGTTTCCTTCATATAATTTTCGGCGGATACGCGAAAATGCTCGTCCTGGTTCCAATCGTAATTTGTGCGCTTGATGACGTGATGGCAAGCGGAACACATGGTTACCAGCCGGCCTTCCTCCGCGTTCATCAGGGCCCGCACCGCAGAAAGCCGTGAGGCAATTTCATCGGACGCCTGAGGATACACCGCGCCGCAGCACTGCCACTGGGGCAATTCCTTCAGTTCCATTCCCAGCGCCGCCGCGGACGCGCGGGCGCATGCATCCAGCCGCTTGGCGCGATCCTTCAGGGTGCATCCGGGATAATAGCTGTAGATCATGTTTGATAACTCCTTGTTAGCACATCTGTTCCGGCTTAAACACCTCGTCGAACTTCTCCGCCGTCAAAAAGCCCAGGGACACGCAGGCTTCCTTCAGGGAAATGTTCTCCTTGTATGCCTTCTTGGCGGTCTTGGCGGCATTGTCGTAGCCGATATAGGGGTTCAGCGCCGTCACCAGCATCAGGCTGTTATACAGATTGTGGCGCATCTTTTCCCGGTTGGCCGTAATTCCGCTGACGCAATTCTTGTTGAAGGAACGCAGAGAATCCGACAGCAGGCATGCGGACTGCAGGAAATTGTACATCAGCACCGGCATGAACACGTTCAGTTCAAAGTTGCCTTGCGAAGCCGCCATGCCCACCGCCACGTCGTTTGCCATGACCTGCACGGCCACCATGGTGACGGATTCGCACTGGGTGGGGTTCACCTTGCCGGGCATGATGGAGGAACCGGGCTCGTTTTCCGGAATGAAGATTTCGCCCAGGCCGTCTCTGGGGCCGCTGGCCAGCCAGCGCACGTCGTTGGCAATCTTCATCATGTTGCACGCCAGGCCCTTCATGGCGCCATGGGCAAACACCAATTCGTCCTTGGCGGTCAAGGCATGGAACTTATTGGCGGCGGTGACGAACTGCTTGCCCGTCAAATCGGAAACCACCTTGGCCACTTCTTCGGCAAAGCCCTTGGGGCAGTTCAATCCGGTGCCTACGGCGGTGCCGCCCAGCGCCAGTTCCTTCAGACCCGGCAGCGCCAGGGAAAGCTGTTCCTTGGCCTTTTCCAGCATATTGCGCCATCCGCTGATCTCCTGGGAAAACTGGATGGGCGTGGCGTCCTGCAAATGGGTGCGGCCGGTCTTGACCACGCCTTCGTTTTCCGCCTCCAGGCGCTTGAAGGTGGCGATCATTTCGTCAATGGCCGGGAACAGATTGTCCTCGATGGCGATGACGGCGGAAATATGCATGGCCGTGGGGAATGTGTCGTTGGAAGACTGGGACATGTTCACGTGATCGTTGGGATGGCATTTCTTTTCGCCCAAAATTTCATTGGCGCGGTTTGCGATGACCTCGTTGGCGTTCATGTTGGACTGGGTGCCGCTGCCGGTCTGCCATACGACCAGCGGGAAGTGGTCGTTCAGCTTGCCCGCGATCACTTCGTCACAGGCCTGGCAGATGGCCGCCAGACGCGCGTCATCCATCTTTTCGGGCTTGATGCGGTTGTTGGCGATGGCCGCCGCCTTCTTCAAAATACCAAAGGCATGCGTAATTTCCCGAGGCATAATTTCGCCGCCAATGACGAAATTCTGCTTGCTGCGCTGGGTTTGCGCTCCCCAATAACGATCCGCGGGCACCTGCATTTCACCCATAGAGTCCTTTTCGATTCTGTATTCCATGGTTTCGTCCTCCTTCTATATTTGAACATCCATTAAATCGTCAGTTGGGAAATAACGTTCTTCAGGGCGTTGGCGCTGGTATGCAGCTTTTGCAATTCTTCATCGGTCAGCTTGGGCAGGATTCTGCCCTGAACCTTGCCGTTGCCCAGCAGAACCGGCAGCGACAGACAGACGTCTTCCACGCCATATTCACCATGCAGCATGGTGGACACCGTTGCCACGGCGTTCACGCCGCCCTTCAAGCATTCGCAAATGCCGCAAACGCTTACCGCAATGGCATAATTGGTGCAGCCCTTGCGCTTGATGATCTTCGCGCCGGAGGAACGCATGTACTCATCGATTTCCGCACAGTCCAGATCCACCATGATGCTGTTGTTTACCTTGATGCGATCCTTGTAATCCGCAATGTTGATTGTCGAAATCTCGGCGATGGACCAGGGAATGAAGCTGGTGTCTCCATGTTCGCCAAACACATATGCGTGCACGTTCCTCTGGGATACCGCCAGGTATTCCGAAATGCGCGCCCGCAAACGCGCCGTATCCAGCAGCGTTCCGGAACCCAGCACGCGGTTTTCCGGCAGACCCGTCAGCTTCAGGAAGACATACGTCAGAATGTCCACGGGATTCGACACGATAATATACGTGGCGTCGGGACAGCTTTTCACAATCTGGGGAGCCACTTCACGAATGATGTCCACGTTGGTCTGCGCCAGATCAATGCGCGTCTGGCCGGGCTTGCGCGGCATGCCGGACGTGATGACCACGATGTCGCTGCCTGCGGCGGATTCGTAATTGCCCGCGTATACGTTGACGGGCTCCTTGAACAACGGCGTGCCCTGATGAATGTCCAGCGCTTCGCCCATGGCCTTCGTTTCCCGAATATCGATCAACACGATTTCGTTCGCAATATTCTTCAATGCCAGCGCAAATGCCGTGGTGGATCCAACGCTGCCCGCGCCAATGACCGTGATCTTGCTGTTTGCCATGTTGATTCCCTCCCTATTCCTTGACCTGTCCTGTTCGCTGTTGTTTTAACCGCTTTGATAGCACCACCAGAGATGCCGCCAGGTTTTCGTTCTGCAATCGCACGCCCCGCGGCACGTTTAAGTGTTCCGGGACAAAATTCCAGATGGCGCGCACGCCGCAGTCCACCATGCGGTCGCACACGCGCTGCGCTACGCCCGCAGGCACCGCCAGCACGCCGATTTCCACGCCCCACCGGCCACAGATTTCTTCCATGCAATCCGGGGAATACACCGGCACGCCGTGAATTTCCCTGCCCACCAGGGACGGGTTCGTGTCCAGCGCGGCGCACAGCCGCATTCCGCAGGCGGCAAATCCGCCATACCCCATCAGCGCCTGGCCCAGGTTTCCCGCCCCGGCCAGCACTGCGTATCGCGCGTGGTCACACCCCAGAAATCTCCGGATGTCCCGGGCAAGGGCCTGTGTTTCGTATCCGACGCCCGACCGGCCGCCGCATTCGCTTACCGCCGCCAGATCCTTTCGAACCTGTACCGCATTCAGCCCGAAGGCCTTTGCCATGGACGCCGCCGAAACCGTGGTTCCGCTTTGCTCCTGCAGATAGCGGAGGTACACCGGCAACCGTCGGATCGTCTGCACCGACACAGCTCTTTCCTCCATTGCCGCCGCCCTCCTTTGTTTGTGAATCTCTCTACCGCGGATATTATAACAAGGATTCTGGAATAATGGTAGGTCAATTTGGTTATGCTCACATGCCAAGTTCGATATTGAAATATCGATTTATGTGAATTTTATTCGAATGTGTGCATTAATTTCTTAACATTCGCCCCTTTTCGCCGTCGTTCGCGGTTTTTTTGCCGGAATAACATAATTCCGAAAGCAGAATATCAATCCAAAAATTTTAACATTGCATTTTCCAAAAGACTTACGAATCGAAGGCGACTTCATTTTTCACTTCAAACAATTTATCAATAAACGCGCGTTCTCCAGGAGAGAAGCGATAATCCGAAGGATAGATCAAACGATCGCACATGCGCCGGTCCTGTTGCTCCCCGGGCCGCTGAACCAGGTGATAGCGGGATAGCACGGCGGCAGGCTGCGGATCCGCCCACAGGAACGCGGAAGGGATGGCGGAAAGCTGTTCCATCTGCATGGCGCGCCCGCAAAAAAGAGTCGCCTTGCCCCGGCTGTTGCGAGGCTGCGGCGCATCCGAATTTCGAAGATCCGATGCGTCCGGACAAACGAATTCCATGCAAGTTTCCAAATCCGCCGGCGTCACCCGGGACAGCGCCGCCAGAGGATTTCCGGAAGACATCAAAACCACCTGCTCAAATTCCCAAATGGCCTCGCTGCGAATATCCCGCTTTTTCAAAACGCCCAGGAAGCGCGCTTCCTCTCCCATGGGATAGCGAAGAATCCCCAGCCGAAAGCTGCCGTCGGAAACGGCGTCGATGGTTTGCATGGCGCCGGCTTCCCGTACGCGCAAATTGACGGGCTTTTGCGGATCCAGCGAAGCGGTAAACCGGACGATTGCCTGGGCAATATAGCCCGAAACCGGCACAGACAGGGACAGCGTTTGCTGCTCCATTTCGTCGTTTGCCGCCAGGGCCTCGATTTCGGAAAGCTGCTTTACAATCGCGTAAGCATGGTTGAGCAAAAGCCGGCCCTTGGGCGTTGGAATCATGCCCCGGGCGGTGCGTTCAAACACAGAAAAGCCCAAGTTGGATTCCAATTCCCGAATGGCTTTGCTCAGACTCGGCTGAGAAATATACAAATTCTCTGCTGCATCGGTAACGGAGCCGACCCGCTCCACCTCCATGGCATATTTCAAATGCTGAACATTCATCTGCTCAACTCCTGTTCATCTTCTTGCATCTGACGCAACAACACGGCGGCCGAAGAGGCCAGCAATTCGTTTTGCACCAGAATTCCTTCCGGAACCCGGACAAACGTAGGCGCGAAATTCCAAATGGCGATAATGCCGCTGCGCACCATCTGATCGCAGGCGGACTGAGCCGCCGACGCCGGCGTCGTCAAAATGCCCATGCGCACATGCAACCTGCGACAGAGATGTTCCATCTCCCCCATGGGATATACCATGCGCCCGCATACGGGCTCTTTCTGCGGTTTGATGTCAAACGCGCACACAATGTTCAGTCCATATGCTGCAAAGCCCGTGTAACTCATCAGCGCCCGGCCCATGGAACCGGCTCCCACCAGCACCGCATCCCACACGTTTTCTTCCCCCAAAAAACGCTGGATATCCGCAATCAAATCCGGCAGAAAGAATCCCACCATGGGCTTTCCCGGCCTGCTGCTCACCGACGCAATGTCTTTGCGCACCTGCACCTCGTTCAGGCGCATCGCTTCCGCAATGGCCGTGGCGGTAATATATTGCCGCCCCATTTCCCGTTCCCGGCACAAATACTGCAAATAACACGGCATGCGGTTTAATGCCTGATGAGATATATTCACCGCAGACATGGCTCTCACCTTCCTCAATCCGATATAATAATATCGATCAAACATTCTGTCAACATATCAATTGTTTCCTGTTTTTCACCCTCGTTCTTTTTCTATTATTTTACAGAAAATTCCCCGAAATGCGCAATCAGCAAGGCGTGCAAAAATGAATACAAAAACCGTCAGGCACGCTTGACGCCTGACGGAACGGCCTTTCTGATCAAACAGGCTGCAGAGCCGCTTCCAGCGCCGTTACGATCGGCGTCGGGTCGGCCAGGCCATGGGGATGATGGGCGCAGCCGGGCTTGCAAAACGACACAAACGGCGCGCCCGCCGCCTTGTATGCGCGTTCCAACAGCGCGCCGTTTTCTGCATACGGAACCACAGGGTCGGCATCTCCGTATACCATCACCACGGGGATTTTGTGCTTGACCAGAATGTGCATCACATCCAACGGATGTTCCCGATAGGAAAGAATGTCCTTTTCTTCCATATTCAGCGCCGCCAGACATTCCCGAACCATGGCTTCGTCCCGCGCCTTCCTGCCATAGGCCATGGGACAGGACAGCAGGTTGATCACCGGCGCGTCCAGATATAGCGCCGCAACCCGATTCGGACAATAGGCGGCAAATTTGACAGCGTGCAATCCACCGCAGCTCATACCAATGGGAACGCAGCGCGGAGAAAGCCCCTTTGTTCGCGCCAAAAAATCCACATATCGCATGCGGACCGCTTGATCCTCCCACCTGCCCCAACGAGAACTGTTCTCCAGGCGGGCAATGCACCAGCCCCGCTCCAACAACGCCTCCGCCACGCCGGGAAACGCGCCGAAATATTCCGTATAAATCGCCCAGCGGCCTTGCGCATCCCGTTTTTCCGGACACACCAGTTCCGCGCGTCTGCCTTCAAATTCAAAACGTTCTCTTTCGTATTCCTCCAAGGTCTTCATGATGGATTCCTCCCATCCGCAGCGCTCGTCTGCGCCTTTCCGTGTGTCTTGCGATCATTTCCGGGCGTACATTCCACACTTTCCCGAAACAGCTTTCTAAAATGGGAAAGATTTGCATACCCCACCCGCGCGCCCACTTCCGCAATGGGCGCGTTGGTATCTGTCAGAAGCCGGCAAGCTTCCTCCATGCGAAGCCGCGTAACATATCGATGGAAGTTCTCGCCGTTGGCCCGCTTCAACAAGTTGCTGAAATATGCCGGGCTCAAATGAAAATCCGCCGCCGCGTTAGCCAGGGACAAATCCCAATCAAAGGCATGGCGCTGCACACCTTCGCGAATGTCTCGCATGCGCAAATCATCCTCGTCTTCCGCCGACAAATCGCCACCGCATATCTCCCGTGTGTTTCCGTCATCCATTCGAGCTTCCGCTTGACGCCGTGCGTCGCCAATCAACGCCACGTCCTGGCAGATGTCGCCGATGCCCAAATGAACGCTTACGCCCTGTTCCTCCAGCATGTCCTCAAGAATATTCGCCATGTCCTCGGCGGAATCCTCCTCTCGCATGCTCAACAGCACATAATATGCTCCCGGCATCCGGGAACAGGCATACGCTGACACCGCGTCATCGGACAATTCCTCCACCTGCGCCGCCACGTCCTCCGCCGCGCCCTCTGCACGCAGGGAAGCGCCCGTTCGCTGCAAATGCCGTTCAGCGGCAACAGCAGCACATGCAGCCCTTGTTCCCGCAGGCAACAGACCTCCGCTGTGGTAACCACCGGCAGCAGATCCGGCATTTCCTGGGGCATGCGGTAGAAATTGGGCATGGATTCCTCGTTTACATCGGGCGCCAGATCGATCAATTGTCCCTCCAGGTCGCCATATTGCACCAATTCCGCCGTGCTAAAGCCGCTTCCGACGAAAATATCCGGCAGTTTGTTGCTGGCAAACGCCAGAGGTTTGTCCGCCGCACGCTTTGCAAACCCCTTTTCGGGGTTTCCTGCTGCATTCTATTCTGGCTTGCACAATATTGATGTCTTTTCAGCGCTCAAGAAACGGGAGGGGGCTACTTTGCGAAATCCCCTTCAAACTGTCGAAAAACGCAGGGAGAACATGAGAGGGCTTCAGACCACTTGAATTCCAATCGTGGCCGGCGGCATGTACCGCGACCACGGGCGCGGATTTCTCCAGGGAAAAATCGCTGCCTTGCAGATTTTGCGGCCGGAATCCGCAGGATTTCCGCAAAATCTGGAGAGGGCTGCCGTGGCGGGGAAACTTGCTTCCCCGTTCGCCAACTTGTCAAAAAGTCTTTTGGGACAAGCCGAGGGGACTTCTTTGCGAAGTCCCCTCCCCTGTCTTTTCCAAAATCGGCTCAGGATTCCGTTGCGAACGCCTGCATATCCACGCACGCGCCCTGATTCAGGCGGGATTTTTCCGCCGCAAAGGCCACCATATGGCTTTCTACAGAACGATCCACGCTCGTCAGCGCGCTTCCCGCGCCTTCTCCCGCCGTCAGATCCAAAAATTCCCGCACCATTTCTACGTCGCCGCCGCCGTGTCCGCTGAAATCGCTGGCCAGCGTGCGCACATCCACAACCTGTTCCTCTCGTCCAAATGGACACAGGCGAATTTCGTTGGCCTCCATATCGCCAACAATTTCGCCCTGGGTGCCCATGAGGCGAATCTGTCTTCCTCCCTTTGCCGTGAAGGCGCACATGGTGAAATTCACGGTGACGCCGTCTTCCATCAGCAAGTTCACCACCTGATGGTCCACCACGTTGTTGTCGCAGCGGAACACGCACCGTCCATAAGGACCTTCCCGCAGGGCGCGGGAAATATTCTCCTCCGTCGGCGCGGGGTGCAGCACGTTTACCGGCCAATCGCCGCCATCGTGCAGCCGGTCCATGTAAAACCGTTCTGCATTATAGGGACACGCATCCTTTGCCCCGCAATCCAAGCAGCGTTCCGCGGCATTTTCCGGGGCGTTCTCCGGCCGGAAATACGTCAGACTGCCAAAGGAAGATACCTTTTTGCAGTGCTTTCCCGTCAGCCAAAGGAAAATATCCATGTCGTGACAGCATTTTTGCAAAATCATCGGACTGCTCAAATCGCTGTTGCGCCAATTGCCCCGCACGAAGCTGTGGGCCTGATGCCAGTAACACACCTTCTCAATGGCCTGCACGGAAACCAGAGTTCCAATTTCTCCTGCGTCCAGCATGCGCTTGATCTCCCGATAGAACGGCGTATAGCGCAACACATGGCAAACCACCACCTGGCGCCCCTTTTTCTCCGCCAGGCGCGCAATCTCGGCGCATTGCTCCGGCCGGTTCGAAATGGGCTTTTCCAACAGCAAATCATATCCCAATTCCAACGCGCGGCATGCCTGGGCATAATGCTGGCTGTCCGGCGTGCAGATGAACGCCACATCCGCCAGTTTCTCCCGACGCAGCAACTGTTCCGCCGTTTCGAAAAGCATGTCCGGAGAAACGCCGTATTCTTCCCGGGCAATTCTCCGCTTTTCCTCATCAGGATCCGCCACCGCGACAATTCGCATCTTCTCCGGAAACTTTTTTTGACAGCAGGCATACGCGTTTGCACCCCGGCTGCCCATGCCAATGATGGCCACGGTAATTTGCTTCATCGCCTGTATCTCCTTATTTTCCTACTCTGCGGCGAATTTCCCGATTCACCTTTTCCCGCAGGCCGATCACGTATTCATCCGTATAGGGGCATGCGGCAAAACGCAGGGGCGCGTCAAGATCCTCGTCGATCAAATCCAGAACCGCTTGGCGTCCCGCCAGGGTTTCCAGCAGGCGCATGGCGCGAAGGTCCTGCATGGCCTCCAGAAACAGCATGTTGCGCAGGGAATCTACCGGCACGCCGCCCTCGCCGGGATACACCTGGAATGCGTCTCCCGACTGGAAGGCTCCGCCCGCGTCCGTCTCCAGCCACGGGTTGATGGGATCATCGGATCTTTGCGCATAATAGAAATTGTATC
>JAQXRL010000161.1 GCA_029218505.1 Eubacteriales bacterium
GATGAAGCGCGGAAATGACGAAAAATTTACTTGCAAATTGTCCCGCGGGAGGATACAATAAACATGAGCATAATGCGGAAGAATTGTTGTTGTTACAGCGTGTGCAGAGAGCGCGTTCTCAGGCTGAAAAGCGCGCGGCGCGAACGACGGCATCCCGGCTTCCAAATGCGCGGAGGAAAGCGGCGAAACGCCGAAACTCCGACGGTTGCCTCCGATATAGGGCGTAGAGGCGGCGCGTTTTGCGCCAAGCAGGGTGGTACCGCGAAGCATATGGCCTTCGTCCATGCATGGACGAAGGCTCTTTTGCGCATTGCAAACGATTCGGATTTGGAGGGGATCATCATGGGCAAGAAGGACAACAAGCAGGAATTTGTGGCGCAAATCACGCCCCGCAGCGAAGATTTTTCCCAGTGGTATACCGACGTGATTCTCAAAACGGATTTGGTGGATTATGCGCCGGTGCGCGGATGCATGGTGATGAAACCCTATGGCTACGCCATTTGGGAACGCATTCAGCAGGAAATGGATCGCCGCTTTAAGGAGACGGGCCATGAAAACGTCGCAATGCCGATGCTGATTCCGGAAAGCCTGTTGCTGAAGGAAGCCGAGCACGTGGAGGGATTTGCGCCGGAAGTGGCGTGGGTTACCCAAGGCGGCACGGAGACATTGCAGGAAAGATTGGCCATTCGCCCCACGTCCGAGACGATTTTCTGCACCATGTATGCCAAATGGGTGCAGTCCTGGCGTGATCTGCCCATGAAATACAACCAGTGGTGTTCGGTGATGCGCTGGGAAAAGACCACGCGTCCGTTCCTGCGCACCAGCGAATTCTGGTGGCAGGAAGGTCACACCATTCACGAAACCGCGGAAGAAGCGCAGGAAGAAACCATCACCATGCTGAACGTATACCGGCAAGTGGCGGAAGACGTGTTGGCCATGCCCGTGATTTGCGGCAGAAAGTCCGACAAGGAAAAATTTGCCGGCGCGCAGGCCACGTATTCCATTGAAGCCATGATGCAGGACGGGAAGGCCCTGCAGGCGGGCACGTCCCACAACTTTGGCACGAACTTCTCCGAAGCCTACGGCATTCAGTTTCTGTCCCGGGACGGCAAGCTGGAATATGCCCAAGAGACTTCCTGGGGCACGTCCACGCGGCTCATTGGCGCCATTGTAATGACCCATGGCGACGAACGCGGGCTGAAGCTCCCGCCAAGGGTCGCGCCCATTCAGGTGGTGATTCTTCCCATTGCCCAGCATAAACCGGGCGTGCTGGAAGCGGCGGCAGCGCTGCGGGACACCTTGGCGCAGGCAGGCATTCGCGTAAAGATGGACGATCGGGATACGTATTCCGCCGGTTGGAAATTTAATGAATGGGAAATGAAGGGCGTGCCGCTGCGCCTGGAAATTGGCCCCAGAGATATCGAAAACGGCACAGTGATGTCCATGCGCCGGGATACGCTGGAAAAAACGGCGCTTTCCTTGGAGAACATTGCCGACACCGTAAAGAAGACTTTGGACGATATTCATGCGACCATGCTGGCGCAGGCGCAGGCATTTATGGAATCCCACATTTCCAACGCTTCCAATATGGAGGAATTGGAGAAGGGCGTTCAGGATGGCTTCGTGTTGGCCCCATGGTGTGAGGAGCGCGCTTGCGAGGATTTGATTAAGGAAAAATTCAACGCCACTACGCGCAACATGCCCTTTGATCAGTCCGCATTGCGCCAGGACGCCAAATGCGTATGTTGCGGCAAGCTCGCCAAGAAGCTGATTTATTTCGCCAAGGCATATTAAAACCAGTTGCGGAAGGCGTTGATGCCGCCAAAGGCTCCGGAGAAGCGGCGTTCTCCGGAGCCTTTGCGCGCGCGAAAGCCTTTGAATGCAAAGCTGGGAATTTTCATGGAATGAAAGCCTCGCGTTGCCGCCTGTGTGACGCGAAATCCCGGCAAGGCGCGCATTCTCAGGCGCTTGACGCGTCAGGCTGTTTTGCGCGAGCCTTTTCGAAAGTCATCACCACCCGTTGAACGGGTGATTTGACCAGGTCTTGTCAGGGCCTAACTCCAGTGGCCGCCCTCGAAAGAGGGCATCGAGATGATGATCAACTACACTCTATGCTTCGCAAATCCCCTTTCCGGGGATTCAAATTGCGTTCTGTTCGCACTTGTACAATTGCGACAGCTTGTTCTTCG
>JAQXRL010000162.1 GCA_029218505.1 Eubacteriales bacterium
ATTACCATCGGAATTCCGCTGGCACCGGGCACAGAGCAAACAGCTTCGCTGATATCTGTTTGTTCTGTAATGATGATTACACCAGAGACATTCAACTGCACAAGCTGTGCCAGATGCGTGCTCTCCATCGCCGGGGAAAAACCGCTCAGCATTAGGATTGTGCCATATCCCTTTTTCTGCAGCGTGGTGCTCAGAAATGTGGCGATTTGTGCATAATAATGGCTGACGACCTCCGGGCAAATAATGCCGATCAGGTTAACGTGGTTCTTTGAATTCTTTTTGTATTTATGCTTGGTATAGCCAATCCTATCCGCTTCCGCCAAAACACGCTCCTTTGTTTCCAGGCTGATGTCGGACGAATTGTTTAACGCCTTGGAAACGGTCGTTTTGTTCAAATCCAAGGCACGGGCAATATCTGCTAATGTCGCCATGCTCACGCCTCCAATCTGTATTTACATCCTTATTTTACCACAGATAGATGAAGCTTGTATAATGTTTTTGTATTTTGCACACTCCTTGTTGAAAGTCAATCCTGCCAGAAAGATTGAATTTGGCGCAAAGCCTCTTCCACCAAAGCGTCTCCGCATTCAGGCCCGCAGGTTGTGGAGGCAGGCGCGCTGGAATAAGAACCGCCCTCGATGGCCGCGTGAGTCGGTAAATAATCCAGGTATTGGTCTGTCATCTGTACAACGATGGTTTGCGGCGAAACCGCCCGTGCCTTGATGCGCAGGGAAAACTCGATAAACAACTCAAACGGACATGTAATCAGCGAAGCGTTTCCAACGCGCAGGAAGTGCATCGGTGCATCCACATATGCGTCTCGATGCTGCTGCAAATAACGGCCAACGACGCCCATCGGTTCGAAAATGTCCACCAAATCCGCGCCTTGCATGGGATTTTCCGGAGAGAAATGGGCTTTGGCTTCATCAACGCGTTTGCAGGCCTCGGCGTAATCGTCCTCTGAAACCTGCCGGATGGGCAAATGCATTGACAGCGCGGTATGCTCGAACCTGGGTTGGCTGTCAATGCGGTTGCGCGCCTTGCGCAATCCGCGCACGACCGCATCAGAAATGCGGTCGGCAATATCACGGCAAATGTCGGCCATGTCGAAATTCCGAAAAACTTCGCCGGCCTGTGCGCCCCAGGCCTCTAATTCGTGCACGTTGCATTTGCTGATGCGTGTGAGATCCAAGGGACTTTGATCGCCGGCCGCGCCGCATAGGGGAAGCACAAAGCAGTTTTTGCCCAGCTTCTCGCGCAGCGCGTCTCGGGTGTAATGCCAGTAATCCGCGGTCAGGAAAGAGTGCAACTCAAATACCTGCGATGGGCATGGAATGCACACGGCAACGCCGGTCAGCGCGCCGCTTTCATCCCATGTATAAATCATGTCGGCGCTGTGATCGCTGCCCGCTTCGTACCGCTTGAAGTCATCGCGGGAGCAGACGCCATACATGATCGTTTCCCTGGAGCGTCCCTTTTCGAACACAGGACGGCGGTTAAAGGCGACGGCCGCATAGTCGTCGGCCGTGCTGATGCCGCCCGGTTTGCGCCCAAGCCATGCCTGCTTTGCCACCCGAACGATGCGTTCGATCAGGAAAGCGTTCATTTCTTCGCCTTCCAAAATGTTCATTGGACGTTCGGGCATTGCGATGCGCTCCGCGCCAAGACGCTGCAGCGCCTCGTCGTCAAAGAGAAAAGGCACGGGATGTATGGAATTGTGCGTATGCGTGACGGAGAGGGATAGATAACGCGGATCGAACCCTTCTAAATCGATCAATGCTTCACGGATGCGATCGGTTACTTCTGGTTCCGGCGGACACATCAAATCCAACGACACCAAAATGGCCTGCGTGCTGCCGTTGTCCATCGCCAATGCGGTGGCCGTCACCGGATCGTGTACATATTTGGAAACCCGAGGATAGATCTGCCCTCCGTTATAAACAGGACGATCCGGTGTGATGCTAGTTTGCGCCCATCCAATTTTCAATTCAGACATCTTTATTCTCCTTTGGAATCTCGAAAAATTTGCTCTGATTGCAATTTCAATTATACAGAAACCAGTGTTTCGTGTCAATGGGAATTTGAAAAATATTTCGAAACATTATTGATGATAAAAAATGATTATGCGCAAAATACAAAATTTAGCAGCAAAAATGCCGGAGTTAATTGGGGGAAAGTGAAAGAAAGCGCTTGACAAAATACAGGTTGGTTGGTATAATACAAACGAAAAAACGAATGGAGTTTCGAAACATTATGTGCGAGGTGAATTGAACGGTGACAGAACACGGATGTCGTATTGGAAAGAACAAATTTCTTGCGAAGCTGCGGGAAGAGAAGTTTTTGTATTTCATGTTGCTGCCGACGTTGATTGTGGTGACGGTCTTTGCTTACAAGCCGCTAATATACTGGATTGTGGCTTTTAAGGATTATAGTCCGGGCCGCAATATGTTCCAATGCAGTTGGGTTGGATTCAAGTATTTCCGGGAGTTTTTCCAAAACGGATCAGACGCATTCAACGTCATTCGGAATACTTTGGTCATCAATATTAGCAGCTTGATCATTAACCTAACTTGCGCGATGGTTTTTGCGATTGTCCTGAATGAAGTCCGTTCTCACAGATTGCGCAAAATCGTGCAAACGGTTTCGATTTTTCCGTTCTTTGTTTCATGGGTGATTACATATTCGTTCTGCAGAGTGTTCTTCAATGCAAGTTCCGGATTGTTTAATGCTCTGTTGCGCGAAGCAGGCTTGATCAGTAAAGGAATGAATATCCTCGGTTCTCCGAAATACGGTTGGCCGTTGCTCATTGGCGCGAATTTGTGGAAGTCGCTGGGATACAACTCCGTGATTTTCCTTGCCACGATTGCCGGAATTGACCTTGAACAATATGAAGCGGCGGATATTGACGGCGCGACGCGGATGCAAAAGATCCTGCATATTACTGTTCCGTGTATGGCAGGCACGTTGGCGGTGCTGCTGGTGCTGAATTCCGGATGGATTCTGAATTCCAACTTTGAACAGTTTTATCAATTCTCGAATCCAACAAACCTTGATACGACAGATGTTTTTGATACGTATGTCTATCGCTATGGCTTGAAAAACGGCAGACTTTCCTATGCCACTGCAGTAGGCGTATTCAAATCCGCCGTTAGTTTGGTGATTTTGTTCCTTACAAACCTTGCCAACAAAAAGCTGACCGGCAACAGCGTATTTTGAGGGGGATTGGAATGAAAAAGAAAGTGGATATTGGAGAGATCGTCTTTCGGTTCGTTATGATATTTCTCATAACGACTGTTCTGATTACGACGGTATATCCTTTCATCTATATGGTTATGCTTTCACTCAGCAGTGGCGGAACTTATGGGAAGCTGTTGCTTTGGCCAAGCAATTTTTCTACGGTGGCTTATAGTTTGATGATCAACAAGGTAAAGTTCCTTTCGGGCGCACGGGTTTCCTTTGCGCGTTCAATTCTGGGTCCCATCTGCACGCTTTTGATCATCTATATGGGCGGCTATGTGCTGGCGTACAAACGTGTGATGGGACACAAGTTCTTTTCGAAATACGTTGTCTTCTCCATGTACTTTTCTGCCGGAATGTTGCCGGCATATCTGAACATTTCAAGCCTGAATTTGATTGGTTCTTTCTGGGTGTACATTCTTCCGTACCTGTGCAGTGCGTATGAGTTGATCCTGATTCGCACATATATTCAAAGCATTCCTCGGGGACTGGAGGAAGCGGCGCTGATAGATGGCGCAAATGATATCCAAATTGCATTCCGGGTGGTGTTTCCGCT
>JAQXRL010000163.1 GCA_029218505.1 Eubacteriales bacterium
TCCATCGCTTCCCTAACATGCCCGGAATAGGGACTTACGCATGCAAACTGGATGTTGCATCCAAGCACAGGGGAATCCCCCGCCGAAATGCCAAACGGCACGACGGTCCATTCTTCCTCTGCGCGCAGCGAAATCGCTTCCCCAAATTGGAAAAGGGCATTGCCGAATTCGTTTGTGCATAGCTTGTCCCCATCTGCTTCGGACGGCAGATTCTGTGCTTGCCGGATAAGGCTCAAAAACGCTTCGTCGGAAAAATTCGCGTTGTTTCCGCTGGCTTCGCGCCAAAGTTGATAATTGGTCAGCAAATATTGAAGGAACAACAACCGAACTTCGTCCGGGCTTTCCGCCTGAAACAGGCATATTTTTTCCGACAATGGGTTGCTGTTCCAATCCGACGCAATTTCGAGCAATTCCTCCCAGCTCGTTGGAACGTCGAAGGCGAACTCCCGCGCTTTTTCCGCGTTTACGGCCGGGAGGGCCTGCTGCGCGTACCAACGCACGGGAATCGCGCAAATCTCCCCCTCCCTTTTGCACGCGGCCTGGATGTATTCGTATGTGGAATTCACAAAACCGGACAGCTCGCTGCTGTCCAGCGCCTTCAAATAGCCCCTGTTCAGAAGCGTTTCATAGCAGGATGTTTCCGAATCCAAAATCAAAACATCCACGGCGTCGGACTTGGTGAGCATGCAGTCAATGATTGCGTCATTCTCCAGATATTCGGAATGAATCGTGATGTTGGGATGTTCTTCCATGTGCGCCAGAATCCACGCATCGAAAACGCCCCCGCACACGTTCAGCGTGATGGGCTCGGTCTGCTGCTTTTCCAGGGCAACCCGCACCACCTTCGTGTCGGACGCCGCAAGATACACATCCGGCCCCATCAAAACTCCCCGGATGACACGCAGCAATGGCACGCTTCCGACAAGCTCCCGTTCATCCGCGGAACCGTCCAGCGCGGCGCGATACACCCTTCCGTCTTCGCTCCAATACAGGAATTCCGAATCTACCGCAAAGCCCTCCGCGGAAACGGACAGCCGGATCTTTTCTTCGTAGGATGCTGCATTCGGGTCATATCGTCCAATCGACCACTCCTGGCCATCCGTCGTCGCAACCAGCAATCCATCCGCGTCCGCGCGCAGAATCCTTTCGATGACCACGGGCGCGTCCACCTTTTCCGGAACGCCCCCCGTCATGGACGCCCGCAGCAGCTGAAAGCCCTCCTGGGGCGTATATGTCAGCAGATACATCCATTCATGGAGCCGTTCTACGCCCACAATCTCAGGCAAATCTTCCCCCCATCCGGGTACAAAGCGTATGTACTCCTTCAAATCCAGCTCCGCCACCCATTCGCAATGCATCGCGTCGCCCGACGCGCTCACGGAGTACAGGCCGGCGCCATCGATTTTCCGGAAGCCGCTCTCCTCGATTTTGTAGTTCATGAACACGGCGTGCAGCTTTCCTTCCATCGAAAACAGCGCGCGCACTTCCTGATATGTGATTTCTCCCTGGTTGTCCACCTGCTGAACCGTGGAAAAATGCGCGCCCTCCTCCATGGACTGCATGTCAATGGGGATGATTTCCTGCTGGTTGAAGTCCAGGACAAACAGCGTGCCGTCCGCCAACACCATATCTTCATAATAATTCCCGGGCAACACGTCCCGCGATCCTTCCAGCAGCGTGACGACGCGGCCCTCCGCGCAGGCGGCGGTTCCCAGCGCGGCGCAAAAAATCAAAGCCAAAACCATCCGCAGAGTCGTTTTCCGCATAGATCTTTCCTCCTGTCTTCATCTCGCAAGCGCCCTGTGCGCCGCGTTTCCGCAGCGCACAGGGCAGACAAGCGAATGAACTCCAGCTTGTGGAGGTCGTCATGACATTTCTGTACCAGCCGTAAAACGCATTGCCGGGATTCGAATAGATATGATATCGATATGTGGACCCGGATTGAATGTACACAGATGACGAGGCAGTCAGCTTCATCCTGCTTGTGGTTGTAAAGGAACTCGACGTGTTGGACAACGTAACCGGATTCGACAGCACGCTTTCCGAAAGATCAGACCAGGTTCCGAGCAGTCCCGCCTTCTGGACCTTCATCGTCACAGTGAACGTCTTATCGGCGGTTAGCGGATCGATGGTAAACCATATCTGACCGCCGTGATACGCGGCAAAGCTGGATGTGCACTCGCCTTCCGCAAAGCCTTCGTTCACGTTCCCCCGCATGTGCTGCGTATCATCCAGCATAACAGAAGCCGAAGCGCTGCCGCAGCAGGCAACCGCCAACATCAGCGCAACCGCTGCCACCGTTTTCCAATACGCCGCGGGAAAATCTCCTGTGACTCCGCTTCGCCATCCGCAAAGGCTTTTGACTTCCCGCGCATTTCGCCGCCACCTCCTTGATGATGCATCGTCGATATCCTCCATCTTGACAGGCCACAGCCAGCCGTCCGGCGTTCCCTGCGGGCCATTTCGCGCGATCCTGGAAACGGAAAGATGCGCACAACTTGGTTGCGTGTTTTTTGCCGCCGGAATCCAGCCCGATACAGTCAATGCGGCGAGAAGCAGCCAAGTCAGGCCAGCACCCGGCAACAGGCTGCAAAACTTTCGTCTTATTGCTTAATTGTATTTTATCTTAATTTCAACAATTTGTCAATACATATTTTCCATTTTCTAGTCATAGGACAGCATCGAAACCATCCGTACCGCTGTCATAAAGCGTTATTCCGAAGGTTCAAACCGCGAGCGTCCCGATTTTCTGTATTCGTGTACGCTGTTCTGCATTTTTCCATTTCAGGAAACAACCTGTTCATCGTATCATCATTTCTGCATGCCATTGTGCCCCGGCAGCTTCGAACGAACCGGGATTTCTTGTCCGCCAAAAAATCGCCATTTCCGGCCTCCGGGCTGCGGCGAAACCGTCGAGATTTCGCTTTCGCAGGAATATTGCCAATGAAACGATGTTTTCGCAACGGATTTCTGTGATACAGAATTGACATATTATGGAAATCATTGTATAATACAAATGTTAATAAAT
>JAQXRL010000164.1 GCA_029218505.1 Eubacteriales bacterium
CCACGGTGATGGCGCCCTTGAATGCCATGCTGCTAAAACCGTTCACCGCGTCGGTCACCGTCATGCGCAAGCCTTCCGGACCTTCCAGCGGCAGCAGCACTTCATAATCCGAATAGAGCACCGTGGTGTTGTCCGTAAACACGCCCTGCCATGCGCCGGGAGCCACGCCCACAACGCCGGACGCCACCAGCGCCATGTACTGGGTGCCATCCTGAATATACGTTTCCGCTGCCAGCAGGCCTTCCTCATACAGTTCGTTCATATACTTCAGGCCTTCTCGCCAGCCATCCTGCGTCGCCTGATAGGTTACCACGCCGTCCGTTGCCAGCATGTGGTTGCCATTGCCGGGATGAATGAAGGCAGACATCAGATAAGTCAGGGGATTGCCGCACCAGGCGCTGTTGGAACCCATCAGGGGCGCCTCGTCCGTGGCATCGCCGTTGCCGTTCATGTCGTTGTCCCGGAAATAGATCAGCATTTCCTGGAACGCCTCGGTGGTCTCCGGCACGCCGTTTCCGGTGGCTTCCATGTACTGCTCCATCCAAGCCTGGTTCACAAACATTTTGTTTGTCGCGCGCATGTGATAAGTACAGGAGGCTCTGGGGAAACCATACAGATTTCCATCCGGCGCAGTGAGCGCTTCCTTCAATTCCGGTACTTCCTCAAACCACTGCTGCGTGTTGGGCATATAGCCGGCATCCAGCAAATCATTCAGCGGGATGAACACGCTGCCGCCATACAGCGACATCTCCGAAGTGCCAAAGTCCCCGCCGTAAATGTCCGGATAATCACCGCTGGCCAGAGAAAGATTCAGTTTGGTTTTTCGTTCCGCGGTGGGCACGGTAATCCAGTTGATGTGAACGTTGGTCATTTCCTCATACCACTGGGTCATGTAATTGGTGTCAAAGTTTTCCACCGTTGCCAGTTGCTCGGTCCAAACGGTCAATTCGATGGTTTCCTCGGTGAGCGGAAATTCGATGTTGCCATAGACGTCCGCCATTGCAGGCAGAGACAGGCACATCAACAGCGCCAGAAACAGGGTGGTGATTCTCTTCATGGTTTTTCCTCCTTTATTTTCTCTCAACGCGCAATCTGCGCGAAGGATTTCTTCCCTAACCCTTGATCGCGCCCAGCATAACGCCTTTGACAAAATACCGCTGCACAAATGGATACAAGACCATCACCGGAATCGAAGCCACAATGATCACAGCGTATTTCATCAAATTCTGCATCGCCTGCAAATCCGCCATTTCCGTGGGGTCCATGCCGCTGAGCGATGTCAAATCAATGGTGTTCGCAATCAGGATATCCCGCAAAATCATGGAAAGCGGAAACTTGCTGCGGGTGTTCAAATAAATCATGGGCCCAAAATAGGAATTCCACTGGTTCACCGCGCAATACAGCGTAATCACCGCCAGCACCGGCACGGACAACGGCAGCACGATCTGCACCAAATACCGCCCGTCGCCGCAACCGTCCAACTGCGCCGCCTCCAACAGTTCCCCGGGAATGGACGTCTTGAAATACGTCCGCACCACAATCATGTTGTACACCGACAGCGATCCGGGCACGATCAACGCCCATATGGTATCCAGCATTCCCAAATTGCGAATGTTCAGATACCCGGGGATCATGCCGCCGCTGAAATACATGGTAAATACGCACATGCCCATGATGACTCCGCCAAAGCGGAAATTGCTGCGGCTGAGAGGATATGCGCACAGCACCGTGATCGTTAAGGAAAGCAATGTTCCGGTTGCCATATAAATCAGCGAATTCAGATACCCTGTCCAAATTGCTTTGTATTCGAACACTGCCCGAAAGCCGGCCAAGGTGGGCGTTTTGGGCCACAAATTCAAGGTCATGGTGGCGTTTCCACCGCTGAACGCCGCCGAAATGACAAACAGCAGCGGATAGGCCAATATCAGCAAAAACACCGTAAGAACCGTATAATTCAGCGACAAAAACACCTTGTCTGCAGTGGTATAGCGAATTGCCTGCTTTGCTTTGCGCATTTTGCGTTTCCTCCCTTACCACAGCGAACTGCCGCTGAGCCATTTGCTGACCCGGTTTACCGTTACCAGCAGCACCAGGTTCACCAGGGACGTAAACAACCCGATGGCCGACGAATAAGAATATTGCGGGAAGCTGTTCTGGAAACTCTGTTTGTATACATATGTGGAAATCACTTCTGAAACCTTGCCGTTCAAATCGTTTTGCAACAGCAGAATCTTCTCAAAATCCACATTCATCATGCTGCCGCAGCGCATGATCAGCAAAATGCAAAAGGTGGGCAACACGCCCGGAATGTCCACATGCCAAATCCGCTGCCAGATATTTGCGCCGTCAATAATCGCGGCTTCGTGCAGCTCCGGCGAAACCCCTGCCAGCGTGGCAATGTAGATGACGGAACCATATCCAACGCCCTGCCATACACCAGACCAGATGTACACATGGGGAAACGCCTCCGGAATCGCCATAAAGCTGACCGACGGCATACCAAACAACTTGAGAAACGCGTTCAGCATGCCGGTGCGTTGATCCAGAAATTGCAAAACCATGCCGCACATGACCACCGTGGACAGAAAATGGGGCGCATAAGACACCATCTGAATGGCCTTCTTGTATCGCTGGCTGGGCATATAATTCAGCAGCAACGCCAGCACCAGAGAAAGCGGGAACGTCGCCAGGCTATATGCGCTCAGAACCAGCGTATTTTTGATCAGCCGCCAGAACATGTAACTGGAGAAAAATTTCTTGATATTTTTCATTCCCACCCATGGGCTATTCCATATGCCCCTGACAATGTTATAATCCCGGAATGCAATTTGCACGCCATACATGGGAACATAGGAAAAAAGAATCAACACCGTCAGCGGCGCCAGAATCATCAAATACAAAACTCTGTCCCGATACATGTCCCGCCGCAGAGTTTGGGACCATTCGCGGGCGCTTGTCTTCCTGCGCTCCATAAAACCCCTCCTTGCAAGATTTCCCCGTTCTGTCTTGCCCAGATTATATCGCGTTCCTTCCCGTTGCCGCAAGAGCACACTTCATTCCACAACACACAATCCGTCAGGTTGCACGCAAATTCCGCCACACAATTCGTCTTCAAAGCACACAATCCGTCAGGTTTTGGAAGAAAACAAGGATTTCCCGCATACAGGGCGCTTTACAACTTCCGTTCTTTTCGATATAATGAAACCCGATTTCAGCGACATGCAGGGAGGAAAAGCGCCGTGCTACAAAGGCTGCAAAAGATCGTGCGTCATCCGCTCTTTGGCTTTACCGCATCGTATCTTGTCATCGTCGCCATCCTGCTGGGCACCTGTGCCTTTTCTCTGACGCAGGTTTTTCGCGTTCACGAAAAGTCCAGCCTGGACGCCAATGAGGCGCTGTTGCAGCAATCCGTGGAGAGCATCGAAAGCTCCTTCGACACCGCTTCGCTCTTTTCCGAAATTCTCATGACCAACACCTCCCTGAGATCGTTGATGAGCCGGCAAGCGGAAGTGTACGAACTCTCTCCCGTGCAGCAGGATATGGCGCTTTTTAATGACGCCAACAATCTCGTCATTGATTATTTCGTATATATGGCCCGATCGGATATCATCCTAAATTCCCTGCGCGGTTACATCAACCTTGCGCAATACTATGACTATTTTTTTCAATATGGCACATTGCGCTATGAGGAATGGCGCAACAGCATTCTGCACTGGACCGCAAACCGTCAGTTGTTTGCCGCCGGAGATATCATGGTCAACGGCACGCTGCGATGCGCGCTGCTGCAAGTGGTTCCATATATCGATCTGCAAACCGGTTCGCCTCTGGGCGTCATCGTATACACAATTGATGCGGACCGCATTCGCCAGCTATTGCTGCGCGGCAACTGGAACGAGCAATCCCTGTGTTTTGTGTTGGACAACGGCGGCAATCTTCTCATGCTGACCCAGCCCGAATGCGCCCAACAAATCGCTCCTTTGGCTGGCAACTCCGGACACAGCGTGATGCGCCTGAATGGACAGCGTTACCAGGTCGTCACTTGCTCTTCGCCTCAATTGGGCTTGACCTTCGGCGTTGCCAGGCCCTATTCTTTGCTTTGGGCTTCCACCTTTGAAAGCATGCGTTCCATTATTGCCGGCATGGGGCTGATCTTCATCTTTGCCACGCTGATTGTGCTCCAGGCATATTTCAGCAATCATCGTCCGCTGAAAAGCATCGTAAACCGGCTGCATCCCACTTCTCCGGATCGCACGGTTGCGGCAAACGGTTTGTGGCAGATCAGCGGCAGCATCGAAAACCTCAACAACGCAAATGAGCAGCTGCGTTTGAGTATTGCCGAACAGCAAACGCAGCTGCGCAACGTGCTCTTTTCCCGTCTCATGCAAGGCGACGCTGCCCAGGAAGATTTTATTGAAGAATTGCTGACCCACGTAAACATCCCGCTGAAGGGGCTTTGCTATCGCGGCGTTTACGTCTGTCTGGACGCTGAACAAAGCGATGTCCGGCAAACAGCGCTTTCCGAAGCGCAGCTCATCGGGGAATTGCACCAGCAACCTCATTTGTTGTTTATGAGCATGAACGCCGCCAACCGTTTCGCGTGCCTTTTTGCCGCCTCCATGGATGTATCCGTGGAAGAAACCCTATCGTCTTTGCACAAAACGCTCTCTGGCCGGTACAATCTGGAATGCCTCTTCGCCGTAGGCTGCCCTGTTTTCCAGTTGCGGGATTTGCATTACTCCTTTGAAGCCGCCGCCGCGCTGTTGGAAAAGCGCACCTTGGGACAGTTCCTGATGGTTTGTGACGACAAGCCCGTTTCCTCCACCCAGTATTCGTATTCACAGGCGGAAGAACAGGCGTTTCGGCGGTTTGTGAACGCCAACAGCATGGAGGAGGTGGACGCGCTGTTGCAGCAAATCTATCAGCGCAACTTCGTTCAGCGCTCCCTGGATTCCCTGCAGCGAACGCGCCTGTATTGTCGCATGTTGGACAGTCTGTACTCCGCCAACAGCGAAGTGGCAATCAGCGATCCGCTTTATTTTCATTTGAGCGAACTGAAGCCGGAAGAGTTTTTTGAGGAGCTTCGCCGGCAGTATTCCCAATTGTGCAGCGCCACGGCCAGCAACAAGTTGCGGGAACAAAACGAACTCTCCCAGCACATCCTGCGCTTTATTCAGGACAACATGGGAAACGCGGACATGGGGCTTTGTATGGTAGCGGAGCATTTTAAGATGAATGAAAAATACATGTCCCTATTTATTCGGGAACATGCCGGCATTACCTTCAGCGCATACCTGGAGAACATCCGCATTGAGGCCGCCCAACAACTCTTGCTGGAAACCGAGCTGCCCATCAACGATATTGCCGCGCAAACGGGATATCTGAATGCCAACACCTTCCGAAGGGCCTTCCACCGGGTAACCCGGTTGAGTCCTTCCCAATATCGTGACATGAAAACCCAATCGACGCCCGAATCATGACAAAACACTGGAGGATGCACACCATGGAAAAGACCAAATGGCTGTTGGACACGGACATCGGAAACGACAACGACGACTGCATGGCGTTGGGATATCTGCTGACCCAAAGCAACGTTGATTTGCTGGGGATCACAACCGTTTCCGGGGACAGCATGCGCCGCGCCATGCTGGCAGACGTCATGTGCCGTTTGGCAGGCAAACCCATTCCCGTATATCCCGGTTGTGAAAACCCACTGATCGGCACGCTTTTGCAAAAGCACATGAGCCCGGCGGAAGCGGAACAGGTGGATTTCTATCCCCATGCAGATTGCCTTCCGCAAAACCGCGCCGTCGTCTTTCTGAAAGAGACCATTGAGGCCAATCCGCATGAAATCGTCCTGGCCGCCATTGGCCCCTTGACGAACATCGCGCTCCTGTTCGCCACCTATCCTCATATTCCCGGGCTGTTAAAATCCCTGGTGGTCATGGGCGGACGGTATTTCGAATCCGAAGCCTGCGATATCCGCAAATGGGGGTTCATCGAATGGAACATCAAGGGCGATCCATACGCCGCCTCCATCGTCTTTTCGGCAAAGACGCCATCCCGCCTGGTCATTGGCGTGGAAACTTCCTGTCAGTTGAAAATGGCCGGCGAGCGCACCGCCCGGGCAATTTCCTCCATTCCCTGCATGCAGCCCATTGCCGCCGTGATCAAGACATGGGAATACGCGTGGTTCCATGACGCATTGGCCGTTTGGGCATACGCAAACCAGGAGAAGGTCCATTGGGCGCATGGCGATATTCACGTGGTTCTGGACAATCCTGCGCAGTTTGGCGCCACCGTGTTCACCCCCAACGAGGACAGCGGCTGCAAGCTGTTGACAAGCGTAAACGTGGCAGAATTCTTTCGCTGTTATGCAGCGGCAATGGGCTTTTGCTGGCCGAAGCCATAGCCCCGCAGTTCCTTTGCAGCATGAGTTCCGTCATGTTTCTTCCTCCACAAGAAAGCGATGCAGCAGCGCCGCAATGCTCTAGCCCGAATTTATATGTGAAAACCGCATGCCCCCAACAAGAACGCAAAATGCCGGTCGTGCATGGCGGCTGTCAGGCGCGCTGGCCCGCCTCCGGATGGAGCGCGGCCTAACGCAGGGGCAGCTTGCCGCAAGATACCGGCCCGGAGCGCAACGCTGGTCAAGCTGGCAGCCGCATAGCATTGCGCCGTCGATGCACTGCTGCGGTACGTCGTAACCGCCCTCTCCAGATTTTGCTGGAATCCTGCGGAGTCCGGCCGCAAAATCTGCAAGGCAGCGATGTTTCC
>JAQXRL010000165.1 GCA_029218505.1 Eubacteriales bacterium
TTAATGTTTTCATGGCAGTTACATTTTACCGCCGGCATTCAGGTTTGTACAGCCTGAGTGCCGTTTTTTATAACGAAAGGAGCCGCCTCGTAATGAGACAGCTCCTTTGTATATTTTGCCGCCTTACGAACAATGCCTGAACGCGGGCGGTTTTGATTTTCTGCGCGCGTCAGAAGCGGCCGTAACGATTGTAAACCTCAAAGGGATCCATGCCCTCCGCCATGGCTTTGCGGCTGAGCTTTTCGTTTTCAAACCAGGTTTCTGCCTGTTCCAGCACGCGGATGGTTTCGTTTTTCGGAACGATGACCACGCCGTCGTTGTCGCCGAAGATGAAATCGCCGGGATCCACGCGAATCATGCCGTCAATGCCGTTGACAAAAATGGGAATCATGTAATCCACGATCATGGAACGGCCCAATCCCTCCACGGGATTGCGGAAACGGCAGAAGGTGGGGAAATTCATGTTGATGAGATAGTTGGAATCCCGGGTAGAGCCATCAATGACCGCGCCTGCGCAACCGGCGGCGCGCATGGCGGTGGCGGTAATTTCGCCGAACTGGCCGCAGTTTTTGTTGCCCTGTACGTCGGACAGCAAAATGCATCCGTCGCACATGCTTTTCATCAGGCCCAGCCGAATGTTGTGGGTGTAGGGATCGGTGTTGGGCGTAGTTTGACGGCGCACGGGAAAGGCGGGCCCTGCCACTTTCATGTCCACGGTCAAAGGATATACGCCGCTTTCCATGGATCGTCCAGGCATGCCGTATGCTTCCATAGAGTCGTAAATCAGCGCTGTATAAAGTTTCAAATAGCGTTCCCGGGTGCTGGGAATGTCATAGGGTACCACGTCCGCCAGTGGACGCAATTCATAGGTATCGTAGATTTTGTCTTCAGACATCGTTGTATCCTCCCTGTCATTTATATGCGGCATGCCGGCGCATGCGGCGCATCAGATGTGTTTGCCGCCGTCAACATACAGGTTGATGCCGGTAATATAGCGGCTTTCCTCGCTGCAAAGCATGACCACCGGCGCGGCGCAATCTTCCGGGTTTCCGATATATCCCATCGGGATGTCGTTTTCGCATTTTTTCAGATAGGCAGGGTCTTGCAGCACTTGGGTGTTTCGATCCGTATAGATCGTTCCGGGAGCGACATTGTTGACGGTGACGCCGCTGCCCGCGAATTGCAGGCTCAGGTTTTCCACCATGGACATTTGCGCCTGCTTTGCACCGGCGTATACGATCATTTCCGGATGCGGTTTGGCTTGCTGTACGCTGCCGATGACCACGATGCGCCCCCATTTTTGTTCCAGCATATGCGGCGCGCAAACCTGAATCAGTTGAATGGAGGAGAAAAAGTCAATGCGCATCTGCAGATCAAAGTCTTCCGTGCCAATCCGGTCCCAGGAATTGCGGATTTGGTAAGAGGCGTTCAACACCAGAATGTCCGGCATCCCCATGGTGGAACGCATTTGTTCTCCAATCTGTTCCGCGGCGTTCGCATCGGATAAATCTCCGAATACGCATTCCGCGTCCACGCCCATTGCCCTGGCGCATTCTGCCGTCTCTCGGGCGGAAGGCGCGTCTTTGCGGCAGTGTACATATACGTTCGCGCCCTGCTTTGCCAGCGCCAACAGGATTGCGCGACCGATGCCGCGATTGGAACCTGTGATCAGCGCAAGGCGCCCGTTCATTTCAAACATATGCTCATGCTCCTTTGCGGCAATGTTCCTGCATTTCCATGAGTCCTTTCAAATACCCGATGGCGTACAGCCTTCCCAAGGATTCGTATCCGGGACGGTTGTTTTCTTCGCCCGCCATGGTAGGAACGTGGTCCACGCGCACATATGCGTCCACGTTCTGGCGGGAATACGCTTCAATGCAGGCGGCCATGTCCGTCATTCCGTTGTCGTGGAAGGTTTCATGGAAATCATTTTTGTTTCCGCGAACATCTCGGAAATGCACAAGGTGGATTTTTCCCTGGCTGCCAAAGCGCTGAATGCAGGAAATCACGTCCTCGCCCATGATGGCGAAGGTGCCCTGGCACATGGTAATGCCGCACATCTTGCTGGGAACGATGTTGATGGCGCGCTCCATCGCGTCCGCACTGGTGAGAATGCGTCCCACGTGTTGAATATACGGCTGCGGCGGATCGTCCGGATGCAGCGCCAGGCGAACGCCGGCTTCCTCTGCCGCGGGCACAATGGCCTTTTGCAGATACGCCATGTTTTCCCACAGGGCTTCCTGGGACACGATGCCAGCTTCCGTGATTTCGCTTTGATCCATATCCCCGTGGTTGTATCCTGTTACCAGCGCGCCGCCGCGTTCCAGAATACCATAGCGGGTGCGCACCCAATTGAAGTGCGCGGTAAAGTTGTAACACAGCACCTCAATGCCCAGCTTGCCCATGTTGCCGATCAGCGTAATCATGCGCTCAATTTCTTCGTCTCTGCCGGGCAGATTTCGCTTGATTTTCTGGTTGGGACAGGCGGGTTCAATGACGGCCAGGTGAAAACCGTGTTCCGCATAGGTATCGCGCATGGCCTTCAGCAGTTCGTAGCTTTCCGCCACTTCCTCCATGTGGCCGTCCGGCATGCGGCCCACGGCGTTTTTGACGCCCAATTGCGCTGCGTAGCGCCACTGGATATCCGGTGTGGACAACAAATAATCCGCCAATTTCAGCATATGCGTTTCTCCTCTCCTTCTTTTGCGCGAAAGCGCCATTGGGGGCGTCCCGGAACATCAACCCTGATGCGAAACACGGAACCTGCCAGAGGCTCCTTCCGAAGCATGGTGTTGTGGGCGGCAGTGGTGATTACCATTTCGTCCAGGTTTGTTCCGGCGAAGGCCACGCACGACACATTGGACGCAGGCACACGAATCTCATCCAGGGTTTCGCCCGTATCCGGATCAATGCGGAGCGCATGTCCGCCGCCCCAAAGCGCGACCCACAGTTTGCCTTGCGCGTCCATGGTCATGCCGTCCGGATTGCCTTCTTCCGGCGAAAACTTGCGCACGACCTCCCGCTGAGAAATATTTCCAGAAACCGGGTCAAATCGAAACCGGAACACGCACATGGTGGGCGTATCCACAAAGTAAAACAGATTGCGCTGCGTGTCCCAATCCAACCCATTGGCGTTGCCCACGCCCGTCAGCAGCGTGCGCATGCGGCCATGCGGATCAATGGCGTAAAAGGCGCCCTTCCCTTCATAGTGAATGGTTCCGCCGTATATGCAACCGTTTGGGCCTACCTTCACGTCGTTAAACCGCGGTCCGGCCAGCGCAAGGGGCGCGAACAGGGCTTTCGCGTTTCCGGCATGGTCGATCCTGTAAATGCCGTCCTCCATGCAGGCCAATAACCCGCCGCTCTCTTCCAGCAACAGCGCGCCGGTTTGCTGCTGCATTACCCAATCCGACACGCGCCCGCTGTCCCAATCGATGGAACGTATGCGGCGGCCGTGAATGTCCACCATGAACAGCGTGCGCGTCTCCTCCCGCCATAGCGGGCTCTCTCCTACAATGCAAAGCGCGTTTGTAACGCATTCTATTTGCCGGCTCATGTATATTCCTCCCGCAGGTTTTCCAGTGCGTCTGGCTGCATAGTAACAGAGCCTTGGAGAATTGTCAAAAGATTTCACATGGTGAAACTTGTTGACGCAAAAATGCTCCTTTGCGATAATGTTCCCAAAAGAACGCGGATGCGCTTTGGAAGATTCGGGCATCGGAAAGGATGGAAAAAACATGAATCCCATGGAAAGAATTGCGGAAATCGGAATTTTGCCGGTGATCAGCATAAAGCGGCGGGAGCAGGCGCTGGCGCTGGCAGACGCGTTGGCGTTGGGCGGCGTGTCGGCGATGGAGATCACGCTGCGAACGGATTGCGCCCTTTCGTGCATCGGCGATATCGCCAGGGAACGGCCGGGCATGGTGGTGGGTGCGGGCACGGTGATGCATCGGGAACAGGCGGATGCGGCCATGGCTGCGGGAGCTTCCTATCTGGTAATGCCGGGGTACAGCGATTCGCTGGTGGAATACTGCGTGGAGAAAGGATACCCTGTGGTGCCGGGATGCGCCACGGGCGGCGAGATCATGCGGGCGATGGAGCATGGTCTGCGTACGGTAAAGTTCTTTCCGGCGGAGCCCAGCGGCGGACTTGCAGCCATCAAGCTGCTCAGCGGACCGTTTCCCGGGGTAAAGTTTGTCCCCACCGGCGGCATGACCATGGAAAACATTGGCGCATATCTGGCCCAGGATTGTATTGCCGCCTGCGGAGGCAGCTTTATGGCCAAGTCGGAGGACGTGGCGCAGGAAAACTGGGCGAAGATTACGGAAATGTGCCGGCGCTGCGTGGATATTTCCCTGGGATTTTCCCTGGCGCACGTGGGCATAAACAATGCGGACGCCTCCGCGGCACAGGAAAATGCGCAGACGCTGGCGGCCATGTTCCGTCTGCCAATGAAGGTTGGCAACAGCTCCAGCTTTGCCGCAAGGGACGTGGAATTCATGCACAATCCCTATTACGGGGAAAAAGGCCACATTGGCTTCTATACCAATTCCGTATCCAGAGCATTGGCGTATTTCCGGGAACAGGGCATTGGCGTTCGGGAAGAAAGCATTCGCAAAGACGCGGCGGGAAAGCTGGTTTCGTTTTACCTGGAGAGGGAAATCGGGGGATTTGCGGTACATGTGGTGCGCAGAGGCTGAAGGGAGAAAACCATGAAAAAAGCAGTTGGATTCGGGGATTTTTTGGTGCGGCTCAATCCGGAGGGATATAAAAGATTTTTGCAGGCGGATCGATTTGAGGCATATTACACCGGCGCGGAGGCAAACGTGCTTTCTTCGCTGAGCATGATGGGCGTGGAGACGGAATTTGTTACGCGATTGCCGGAAAACGCGATTGCCCGTTGCGCGGTAGCCAGCCTGCGCAAGTTGGGCGTGGGCGTTTCCCACATTGCCTGGGGCGGGGAGCGCATGGGTGTGTTTTATGTGGAAAAGGGCGCTTCCCAACGTCCCAGCACCATTGTGTACGATAGAAAGTATACTTCCATCGCCACGGCAAAGCCGGAGGATTTTGACTTCGCGTCGGCATTTGCCGGAGCGGGATGGTTTCATTGCACGGGTATTACCCCGGCGTTGGGCGAGCACATGCCGGAAGTGACGGAGTTTGCCATGGCGGAGGCGCGCAGGATGGGGTTGAAGGTGAGCTGCGATTTGAACTATCGCAAGAACCTGTGGACGACCCAGCGCGCAAAACAGGTGATGGAGCGACTGCTGCCCATGGTGGACATTCTGATCGCCAACGAAGAGGATTGCGAGAAGGTATTGGGAATTCGCGCGGCGGAGACGGATGTGGTGCAGGGAAAGCTGAGCCGGGAGGGATATATGGACGTGGCCCGGCAGCTGACGGAGCGATTCGGCGTGCAAGCGGTGGGCGTTACCCTGCGCAAAAGCATTTCCGCTTCGGACAACGAATGGAGCGCAATGCTGTATACGGGAGGAAAGGCGTATTTTTCCCGCACATATGCGATGCACATTGTGGATCGCGTGGGCGGCGGCGATTCTTTTGCAGCGGGGCTGCTCTACGGTTTTGGAAACGGTTTTGCGCCGCAAAAAATCATCGACTATGCGGCGGCGGCATCCTGTTTGAAGCATTCCATTGAACTGGATGTAAACCTTTCCACGGTGGACGAGATTTGCAGGTTGATGGAGGGAGACGGTTCCGGCAGAGTGCAGCGCTGAGGCGGGAGGAAAGGAAATGCGCGAGGATGGGCAGATCGGTTCTGTAAAAAAGACGATGGAAATTCTGCGGCAAATATCGGATGCGGAGGATGGCGTAATTAGTCTGAAGGAATTGGCGGAACGCGCGGGTGTGCCGAAGAGCACCTGTGTGCATATCCTGAATACGCTGTGCGATGGTGGATATGTGCAGCGGATGACCACTCGGGGGGGATATGCCCTTGGCCCCATGAGTTATTATATCGCCCGAAACGGAAAATACCAGAAGCGGTTGGTGCGGCTGTGCCATCCTGTGATGACGTGGCTGAACCGGCAAACCCAGCAGACGGTGATTCTGTCCGTATTGCACGATAGCGATAAGTACATCGTACATTATGTTTCCGGCGAGCGCAGTTTGGCGCAAAAGGGCAGCATCCTGCTGGGACATATTTTTGAAACCGCCACGGGCAGGGCGATGTTTGCCAATTTGCGCCCGGAACAGCAAAAGTGCCTGCTGGCGCGCAGCGGCATGCCGGATGTTCGCCAGTGGCCCGAAGCCTCCACGCCGGAGGATATGCAGAACACGCTGGCCAGAATTCGGCAACAGGGCTTTGCCGAAGCCAGTACGCTCATCGGGGATATGGTGGATATGGGAATTGGCGGCGTGATTCACGATGCCAACGGCGTCGTTGGCGCCATCGGCATGGCGCTGCGGTATGTGCCCGCCGGCGAAAGCATGGGAGAACGGGAACGCCAGAATTATATTCAACATCTCATGCGCGCCTTGCGGGAAATCAATCATCGCCTTGCCTTTGAGGACATGCAGGGCGCGTCGGAATCCAAGGGTGAAGGATTCCAGGGAATTTCACGGGAAATCTGAATTTCACAATGTGAAACTTGTTGACGGACGCGAAAGACAATGCAACACTTCATTTGTAAGCCAAATCGGCATGATTCACGCATAGAAGGAAAAATTTTCATTGGGTGTGTGGAAAACGTGATGAAATGCCGTTGGATTGTCTGGTTGTGCGGATTGCAAGGCTTGGCGCGCGAGCTTTGCGAATGCAGGCAAGACAAGCGGATATGGAACGCCAAGAAAGGAGAAAAAACATGAAAAAATGGTTGAGCTTGATCCTGGTTGGAGTATTGGCGCTGACCTTCACTTCCGTAGCGTTTGCGGAGGAAGAGTATGAAGGAACTTTGAGGATGATGGGTCCGGGCCTGTTTGCGGATGTTGGTGAAGACGGCGTGACGGATCTGGTTTCGGGTCTGGAAAAGCCAGGATACAGCGAATTGATCGCGCTGTTCAATGCGGAATATCCCAACGTGAAGGTGGAAATTGAAGCGATTCCGTGGGACTCCTGGCAGGCGAAGGTGCAGGCGGCGGTTGCCGGCGAACAGGTTGATCTGGTGCTGCACGGCGCGACCACCACAGAAGTGGTGATGGATTTGACGGAATATCTGGCGGGCGACCCGGAGTTGGCGGCGGTTCTGACGGCTACGGATCCGCGGCGCACGGACGAAAGCAATTATGACAAACTGGCCATCACCGGCATTCCCTACACCGTAGGCATTTATTATGCGGTGCTGGACACCAAGATCTTTGAACATTATGGCGTGGAAGTGCCCACGGCGGAATGGACTTGGGACGATTTGCTGGCAATTGCGCAGCAATTGACCGGCACCGATCCCGTAACCGGAACGCAGACCTATGGCGTGAAGCCCTTTGTCAGCAACGACAGCAGCATCTGGAAGTCCTACATGTCTTATTGCTTTGCAAAGGGCATCGAGAACTTTACCATGGCGCCCAATAAGTTTGACGTTACCTTCAATTTCACCACGGAAGCGGGCATCAGCGCGTTCCAGTTCATGAAGGATCTGATCGATTGCACGCCCGCCGGATATCTGGAAGGAGCAGGCGGCGAGCTGTTCGGCCAGGAAGGCAACGATGTTGCGATCTGCCTGGCGGAAGGCCCGGAAGGCATGTATCGCAACCTGGTGGCATACGGAACCGCGGATGAATATGTATTCCTGCCCCTGCCCGTGCAGGAGACCGGCGTTGCCGCGACCTCCGGCGTTCCTGGCGACAACAACATGGCCATTGCCGTGAACGCGGCGCGTCCGGATCTGGCATGGTTGTTCATTCGTTGGATCAACACTTCTGAAGAGGCTCAGGATTGGATTCTGCGCTGCGGCGTGACGCCTTGCAGCACCATTGGCCAGGCCAAAATGGATGAGAGCGCGCCATATCGCGAAGCGGTTCTCAAGACCATGGAAGGCTATCCGGACAACTTCTATTATGCCGGCGGCCCCTATTGGGACAATTCCTACGGCAATTCCAACTCCGTGCTGTGCAGCAATCTGGCAAGCCTGTTTTCGGGTTCCATCACTGCGGAAGAATGTGCGCAGAACGTGCAGGCCGGTTTGGAAGAGTGGCAGAGCCTGAACGGCTGATGACAGAATTTGAAACCGCGAGTGATATAAAGAACGTTGCTGGGGCGTGGGCGGATTACCGTTCGCGCCCCGCGCCAAATAACCTGTGGGGAGTGAAAAAATGGATTCGCGCAAAAAAAAGCACCCGATCCTGTGGTGGAAACTCAAGCAGGAAATTCAATGGTATACGTTTATTTTACCGGCCGTCATATGCCTGATTGTCCTGACATACATCCCCACAATCCAAAGCTTCCAATATAGTTTTTACAAGATTGCCAGCATTGGTTTGAACAAAACGTTTGTGGGGCTGAAGAACTATTCGTCCATTTTGCGACATTCGCAATTTCATCAGGCGGTGGGGAATACGGCGATTCTGGCGCTGTTGGGCCTGATGGTGATTCCGCTGGGGTTTATTCTTGCATCGCTGGTCAACGAACTGGGCCGCACGCGCACGCAATCCTTTTTCCGGGTGATGTTTTATTTGCCCAACATTCTAACGGGCGTCAGCGTGGTCATGCTGTTTCAATTTGTGCTGCGCCAAAGCGGAGGGCTGCTGAATTCTTTTCTTGGGGCGCTGGTCGGCCATGAGGTAACCATCGGCTGGCTGGTAGATGAAAGGCTGACCAAGATTTCTGCGACGATCATTTCCATCTGGGGCGGTTTGGGCTATTGCATGCTGATCAATTTGGCGGGGCTGCAATCCATTCCCACGGAGATTTACGAAGCGGCTTCCATCGACGGCTGCAACGGCATTTCCAGATGGCGTTACATTACAATTCCCAACATGACCAAGACATTTTCTTTCCTGATGATTACGAACATCATTGGAAGTTTTTCGAGGTTTACGGATTTGTACATGCTGGGCGGCAACAGCGCCTCCGGCAAGCCCGGAGGATCCTTGCAGACCATTATGATGTACATTTATCAATACAGTTTTGAATCGCCAAATTATGGAATATCCACTGCAGGCTGCATGGTTTTGTTTGCGATGGTATTTCTCATTACCATGATCGAACTGCAAATGACGGGCTTTTTCAAAAAGAACGAGGCATGATAGGAGGAGAGCGTTGTGGAAAAAATCCTTCGAAAATGGCCCAGATATGTCATCATTCTTCTTCTGCTGGCGCTGCTGGTATTTATGCTGATTCCTGTGGCATGGGCGATCAGCATGGCGTTTGACAGAAGCGTTACCACGTTTATTCCCAATCCGCCTCGGTTGTGGCCGGAACAGCCCTCTCTGTTTAACATGCAATATGCCTCCACCACAATTCCGCTGTGGCGATATTTTGGGAACACCTTGTTTGTTACGGTGATCAATACGCTGCTTTCCGTAACTTCAGCGCTGCTTTGCGGTTATGCCTTTGCAAAAGGGACATTCTTTTTGAAAAAATTCTGGTTCATTTTTATGCTGACCGTGATGATGATTCCCTTTGAGTCCAGAATGCTCACCCTGTATTTGCAATACAGCGGCTGGGGCATGAACAATACCTATTGGCCGTTGATTTTGGGAAACTTTGCGTATGTATATGGAACGTTTATGGCGCGCAACAATATCATGCAGTTGCCGGACGCCCTTCGGGAGGCTGCGTTTATTGACGGCGCGAACGAGTATCGCACGTTCTTTAACATCATTCTTCCATTGTGCGGACCAATTATTGCAACCCTGAGCATTTTACAGGTAATCGGCAATTGGAACAGCTTCCTGTGGCCGTTGATCGTCATTAACCAAAAGAATAAATATCTGCTCAGCATCGGCGTGGCCCTGTTTAACTCCTCGGAAAACGCGATGTACTTCGGGCCGCGCATGGCCGTGGCGGTGCTTAGCTCTGTGCCTCTGGTAATTATGTTTGTGTTTTTGCAAAAATATATTGTTGCCAGCATTGCGCTGAGTGGCATCAAGCAATGATTTGTCAGGAGGAATGGGTATGAATCTTTCGCAGCCCTATTATATTGAGCCACGCCGGGGGGAAAACCATCTTTGCCTGGACGGCCTATGGGATTTCGGATACGCCCCGGATCAGGTTGCTTTGCAGGACGTTCCATACACCATGCAGGCAAAGGTTCCCGGCAGCGTGTTTTGGAGTTTGTACGAAGCGGGCAAAATGCCAAATCCGTACGTGAGCATGAACAACAAGCAGTTTGGATGGGTGGACGATCAGGTATGGTATTATCGAAAACGATTTTCCATGGAAGGAAAGAAAATTTCGGGAAAGGCGATCCTGTGCTTTGACGGCGCATGCTATTTCACGCGGGTTTGGCTGAACGGAACCCTGTTGGGAGAACATGAAGGCATGTTTGGCGGCCCGTTTTGCGAAGTGAGCGCGTTGTTGAAGGAGGAGGGCGAAAATGAACTGGTGGCGGAGGTTCGCGCCTGCAATTACAAAAATCCGTTGTTTACGCCTCGCAATGAACACAAGGAAATTCCCTATCCCATCATTCCATGGAATTTGATGCGGGAGGATTCCTGCCTGGACGGCGATTTCAACGTAATCGGCTTGTGGCGCGGCGTGCGCATTGAGCTTTTGCAGGATACGCATCTCAGCAGGCCCTATCTGTATACCCAGTCCATTGCGGACGATCGGGCAAAACTGCATTTTGAAGTGGAAATTTCCGATCCCATTGTGGACGAATTGGGCTGCATGCTCAGTGATTCCAAAGAAGGCTGGACAAAATTTACCTTTAGCTTCCGGGAGGGAAACGTGGGCGTCAGACAAAACCGGGCGTTGAACGTATTGGTGGAACTGACGGAGCGGGATACCGGCAACAAGGTTTATTCCAGCATGGAGGAATACCGTCCCTATGATTGGCAAAAGGGATATGTTGAACCGGAATACTATGAATGCCACCATTATCAGCGGGAAATTGTATTGGAAAATCCCAAATTGTGGATGCCGGCCACCATGGGCGCGCCCCATCTGTACGCGGTGCGGGTGGCGCTGTATGAGAAAAATGTGCTGCTGGACGAACAATTCTTCGATTTTGGCGTTCGAACCATCACGCGGGCGTTTTCCGCCGGCGACAAGTTCCGTTCCCGATGGGACAAGTTCCAATTTGTGGTCAATGGCCGGCAGGTGTTCATTCGCGGCGTAAACTGGATGCCCATTGATCATTTCCTGAACCTGAAACGGGAAGAATACCGCTGGAGCCTGGAACGCGCCCGGGACATGGGCGTGATGTTGATTCGCGTGTGGAGCGGCGGCGGCATTCCGGAGACGGACGATTTCTATCAGCTGTGCGACGAACTGGGGTTGATGGTGTGGCAGGACAACGTGATCGCCAACACGGATACGCCAAACTGGGATCATGACGTGTTGCTGAACCAGGTGAGCATGAACCTGTTCCGCATTCGCAATCATCCATCCCTGGCCATCCATTGCGGCGGAAATGAATTCAACCCCTATTCGAAGGGAAACCTGGCCTCCATGAGCGTCATTGAATATGCCGTGCAGGATCTGGATCCCAGCAGAGAGTGGGTGCGCACCACGCCGGATCGCGGCAGCGCGCACATTTACATGGACATGGAGCCTTGCTGGTATCGCGCGCTGTGCAAACAGCTGCCCTTTTTGGCGGAAAGCGGAATTCACAGCTTCCCGACCTACAAGGCGCTGAAGCAAATGATTTCGCGGGAGGAGATAGAGCGTCCCCTGTCGAATATTTTTACAAAAGAATTTGAGACGGGAAATCCCGAATTGCGCAACCACTTCGTGGAATTTCTTCCGGAACGCATTCCCAGAATGCTCTCCCGGGCGTCCGCCATCAACAATATCGAAGGAATCAGCTTGGAAAATCTGGTGGAAGCGACGCAAATGGCATCTGTGGAATTCTATCAGGTGATGATTGAGTCCCTGCGGGAGAATTATCCTGTTACCACGGGCATTATGCCTTGGGTGTACCGCAGACCCAGCGTGGCGGTGGGCGTACAGTTAATGGACGGCATTGGCAATCCCATTGCGCCCTATTATGCGGTGAAAAACGCATATCAGCCTTTGAGCGTCAGCCTGGCCATGGAAAACATGACATTCCGGCCCGGGGAAACCATTCCGTTCACGGCATGTTTGCTGAACGGAAATGACGAGTCGATTCCCATGCTGACGCTGCGGCTGGAGATTTTTGCGCCGAACATGCGCTTGACAGATGTTCGCCAGCGGCAGGTATGCGTTGAGAAGGGGATACCGGTGGAGAAGATCGACTTGGGTGAAATGTCGCTTTCGGAAGAATATCGGGATGCGTTTTTCTTCCTGCGGCTGACCTTGTGCAACGAGGACGGTCCGGTTTGCCGCAAGTTTTATTGGCCGCGCTGTTTGAGCCTGTTGGAGGACGAAGCCGTATTCCGCCAGCGCAGAAGCGATCCGCAGCCCAATTTGTTCACCAACAACGGCCCGTGGCTGAAGCAACAGGTCGCGGCATGCCAGGGAGCGTCGTTGGAAATGCGGTTGCTTGGCAAAGGAATGGATGCACACCGCCAATGGGCGACGGTGGAAGTGCGCAACGATGGCGAAATTCCTGCGTTCCCGGTGGTGCTGGATGGGGAAACGCTGCCTTGCATCGTGGATGACAACTATTTTGCGTTGGCACCCGGCGAATGCAGAACCTTGCGCGTGGAGTTCTTCCGCAAAGAGCGTGCGGATATGGAAGCGTACATTTGCGCAAGCGCATGGAATGCACCCACGCAAAAGGTGTTGCTGTAGGAACGCGTTCGCAGGCGTGCTTTCGGCTTGACTCCATGCTCTCCGCCGGACAAAATGCATTGGAAAGCGTATGGACGGAAGGAGTATTGGATGATTAAGTCGGTGCAAAAAGCGATTCAGATTTTACAAATTCTCTCGGATGGCCAGAATGAGCCCGTTCCCCTGAGCGAGATTGCGGAACGCGCGGGATTGAACAAAAGCACCTGCGCGCATTTGCTGGAAACCATGTGCGAAAGCGGCATGGCGGAGCGTATTTCCAGACAGGAAGGCTATCGGGTGGGGATATTGGCCTATTATATTACCAGGCATGGCCGGTATCATCAGGAATTGGTGGAAATATGCAATCCGGTGATGTGCTGGCTGCGAAAAAAAACCAATCACAGCGTGGTGTTGGTGATGCTGCGCAGCCATAAAAAAGCAATCATTCATTGGGTATGCGGAATTAATAAGTTTCCTGGAAATTACGGCAACATGTATTATGAAAGCCAATATCGCTATTCCACAAGCCATGCGATTCTTGCGGCGATGAGCGACATGGAGCGATCGGAATTTTATTTGGAAAATGGCTATCCAACCCGGGATGAGTGGCCGAAACTGTACGCGCCGGAAGGTGAAAAAGCCGCATATGACGAAATCAACCGGCGCGGCTATGAAATCTTTCGATACCCTTTTGAAACGCCGGGGCAAGTTGTGGTCGGCATGGCTACAGCCCTGCGCAACCGGGAAAAAGTGGTGGCGGCGCTGGGTATCGCGCTGCCCAATGAATACGGAACACACACCATGGAGGATGGCCAGCCATGGCATCTTACCCAGGAGGAAGAAGCCTCTATCGCCAGATATTTGTGTGCGGCCACAAAAGAAATCAACCGGCGATTACAGTTTTAACGCGGAAATGATCGGCCGCGGATTTGGAGGTAGTTTGATGAACAAAATCAATCTTCCGCAAATGCAGGCAACAGAATTGATGCAAGCGGATTTATGCGTGCTGGGCGGCAGTTGCACCGGCGTCTTTGCGGCGATTCGTGCAGCCAGGTTAGGCTTGAAGGTGGCGTTGGTGGAAAAGCAGAATTCCTTTGGCGGCGTGGCGACGCAAGCGCTGGTGACGGTGTGGCACACGTTGCGCAACATGCGCGACGACAAGCAGATTATCGCGGGCCTTACCCAGGAATGCCTTGATCGATTGGCGCTTCGCGGCGCGGTAAAGTACAATCCCGATTCCAGGGCGGTTTCGTACGTGATGAACACGGAAGAATTGAAGATAGAATTGGACATTCTGGTTCGCCAGGAAAAAAACATCACGCCTTTTCTGCATGCGTCTTATTGCGCGCCCTACTTGGCGGAAGACGGGACGTTGAAGGGCGCGGTGATCGCCAGCAAATCCGGTTTGGGCGTAATTTTGGCAAAGTGTTTTGTGGATGCAACGGGCGATGGAGACCTTTTGCGGGATTTGCCCTGTCCAACGACGCTGGCGTCAAACCCACAGCCTCCGACGCCTGGCATGAAAATCAGCGGCATGACCAATATCACGGAACAAATGCTGGTAAAGCTGGTTGGGGAACATGCGGAAGAGGTGGGAATCCAGCCGGATCGCGGATGGGGGACCTCCGTGCCAGATGCTCCGGACGTGTTTTACTTTGCGCCCACCCATGTATACGATGTGGATTGTTCGGATGTATTCAGCCTGACATATGCAGAGATGGAATCGCGGCGGCATGTGCGCGGGGTCATGGATCTTTTGCACAAGTATTATCCGGAGGAAAAAACCGCGCTGGTCTCGCTGGGTTCATACATCGGCGGACGGGAAAGCCGGCATGTGCGCTGTTTGCACACGCTGACGGAACAGGATGTGTTGGACGGCAAACGTTTTGCGGATGCCATTGCCAACGGTACCTATCCATGTGATATCCATCGGAACGACGATTTGGGCATTACATGGAAGTATCTGGACGGCACCGAAATTTACCGTCGCAGCGGCCAGGAGGATGTTGTGCGCACATGGTTAAAACCGGGACAAACTGCGCCGGATTTCTATCAGGTTCCACTCAAGACAATCATTCCGCAAGGCGTAAAGAACGTGTTTGCGGCGGGAAGAATGGTGGATGCAGATCAATCTGCATTTGGAGCGATTCGCGTGATGGTCAATCTGAACCAGTTGGGAGAGGCGGCGGGAGTCGCGGCATACGACAGCATAAACCGCAACGTACCGGTGAACAATGTGGATGCGGAAACCGTGCGCCGGTTATTGCTCCAAGGCGGCAGTATTCTCTTGTAAAGATGCAAAAGCCCTGCGAAGCGCAATTCGCGGGGCTTTCCATGCCTTAGGAGAAGAGGGAATCCACAAAGGAGTGCATTTCTTCGCTGGAGCGAATTTGCCGGGCTTGGGCGAGAATTTCCTGCCGCTGGTTTTCTGGCAGGGAAGCGTATTTCCCCATTGCTTCTTCGTTGCTGCACAACGCCATGGTAAAGCCGATTGGAAGGTTGCGATCCTCTTCTGATTTCAAGAAAATCACCTCCAGGATAATTTCCCCGGCAAGGCGTTTTTTCATGCATCAAGGCTCCCGTTGTCATTTTGTCGTGTTCGTTGGGACGGCAGAGGCGCCTTGTGACACGGTGAGAGAAGAAAAATTTTTTTCAAAAGGGCTTGATTTTTTCCGGGAAATGGTGTATAATACCCAAGTAACTTGCCGGTGAGGCAAGGCGGTTTTGAAAAGGAAAATGCTTTCTATTTCGGTTTTTCTGCAGGCGGAAAAAGTCGAAATTGAATCGTGCCGGAATGATGGAATTGGCAGACGTGCGGGACTCAAAATCCCGTGGTAGCGATACCGTGTGGGTTCGACCCCCACTTCCGGCACCAAACCAATAGAATCCGAACCAGGTCTTCCCTGTAGGAGACGGGTTCGGATTCTTTGTTTCTTTC
>JAQXRL010000166.1 GCA_029218505.1 Eubacteriales bacterium
GGCTGCCTGGAAGCGCGGACATGATCCTGAAATTTATGCTGGACATGTAAGCGCGTTTCCGGACGCATACAAAAAAACCGCAAGCCGGGAAAGACGGCTTGCGGTTTTTGTGCCAAGAAACCCCGGCGCCAGGCGTGGGTCTTAGTAGAGTTTAAGCGGTGAATATGAAAAACTCCTTTTGCGATCATGGAGATGCGGTCTGGCAACTGCATCACGAAAGCAAAAGACCGTATCTACGAAATCCCCCCGGACACCAGAGCCCACCCTTTGTATTTGTATGGAAGAACAAACAAAAGATGGCATAGCACATCCGACACCAGTTGGACGAAGAGAAAGGCCCGTCTTGGACGGGCGGTGAGCGACAAGGCTGCGCAGATGCCAGAGCGTCTGTGCGCCTGCGAGGGCGCTGCTGGCATTCTGTGGCTTTGCACGCACATGCCCCCGGCTTTGCCGGGGGATCATTCTTGGCGGAACGTTATCCCCACAACCGTTCGGGATATATGCCCTCGGCCTTCATGCGGGCAATGGCGGATTGCACCGTGGGCATGTCCTGGGCGTAGGTCACGCCATACCAGCGTTCGGTGGTGTTGAGCATACGCACCTGGGCCTTGCCTTCGCGGATGAGCCGGTTGGGCACGGAAGGCAGGAAAAATTCCGCTTTTTCAGGATTTCGGGGCAAATCGTTTTGCAGGAAATCCACGAATTGCGTGCGCATGGCGTCCAAAATGCTGTGGCGGAACCCCCACATATTCATACTGACGACGGTTCCGGCGGGAACAAAGGTTTCAACGGAGTCTTCGATGTAGGCAGCGCCGCCGGGACGTTTTTCAATGTGGGTGCGTTCCACGATGCCGCTGAGCATGCCGGCAGCATCGGTGCTGCAAACGCCCCGGGAGACATATCCATTTTCCGTAAGGGTGTTTTCTATGTTGTAGCCTACCATGGCGTGGAGGTTTTCGGGGCCGTCCGCGCGCAGGAAATTGGCGATGGCGTCAAAGGCGCCGCGCCCATAAAAATCGTCGGCATTGATGGCGGCAAAGGCGCCGGGAATATGGTCAGCCGCGCACAGCACCGCGTGTGCGGTTCCCCAGGGCTTTTTTCGGCCCTCGGGCAGGGAAAAGCCTTCCGGCAACATTTCCAGGGTTTGATACGCGTATTCCAGATTCGCCTGTCGGGCAATCTTTTTTCCCAGCGCTTCGTGAAAATCCGCCTCGTTTTCGGGGCGAATGATGCAGACCACCTTGTCAAAGCCGGCGCGCAGGGCGTCAAAGATGGAAAAATCCATGATAATATGGCCCTGATCGTCCACGGGCGCGATTTGCTTCATGCCGCCGAAACGGGAACCCAGTCCTGCGGCCATGACCACCAATGTAATCTTCGACATGTCAAACGTCCTCCTTTGGATATTCCATGCGCTGCGGCACGGGACAGAGCAAAAATTCTTCCAGGTATTTGCGCGCGTAATATTGCGCGGTCATGAGGTTCATGTCCAGGAAATTTCCGCAGTCCCGGGCGGCTTGCCCAGGGATTTCGCCGGAATAATCCCGGATGAACAAAAACGTCTCTTTCAGCAGCGGCAGAATTTCTTCGGGAGTGCATTCTCCGCTGACCAGCAGATAAAACCCCGTGCGGCACCCCATGGGCCCGAAATAGACGATGCGCTGCTTCCAGAGGGGATGGTTGCGCAGATATGTGGCGCCCAGGTGTTCCATGGCATGAACGGCTTCCGTTCCCATGACGGGTTCAAAATTTGGCCGCGTGATGCGCAGATCAAAGGTCGTGACGCAACCGTCCGACACGCGATCCACCCGGGATACGTACAATCCCGGCAGCAGACGCAGATGATCCACCGCGAAGCTTGCGATTTTTTCCATGCTATCCCTCCAAACGGCTTGGTTTCTTTATTGTAACGCGGATGCGCGGAAATGTCCAGTTCCCTTCCGGGTGCTTTTTTTCGCAAGACGGGCACATACACTGTTGGAAGCAAATGACAAATGAATGGAAAAACTTTTGAAGAAATTGCGATTGCGTATATTACGGGCACATTGGGCGCATACTCTTAATCATCAAGCAATGGAGGGTTATCGTATGGAGCAGGCGATTTCTCGTACGGGCAGGCGCTCCGGTTGGAGCGATCTGGAGAATAAATTGCTATGGGAAACAGCAGATGAAGCGCAGCAGCAGGGGTTGCCCCTGAAGGCCGTATTTGACCGCATTGCCCAACAGACCGGACGCAGGCCAAACAGCATTCGCAATTACTATTATGCGCAAATTCGCCAGCGCGAAGGCGACAAGGAGCGCACGGCCCGATTTGTGCCGTTCAGCCAGGAAGAAGTGGACTGGCTGATGGAACAGGTGCTGATTGCCCGTGCGGCGGGTCAATCCGTGCGCTCTTGTTTGCAGAAACTGTCCGGCGGAAATCACAGCCTGATGCTGCGTTATCAGAACAAGTATCGCGCGGTGATCAAAAACCGACCGGAATATGTGCGCAGTGTGGTGGAACGGCTCAACGATCAGGGCGTGGCTTGCGAAACGCCCCAAGTAAATCATCGAAGCCATGCGGACGCCCTGGAGGTGTGCGATTCCATGGTGGAACAGGCAAAGCGCTGCTGCGACGGCGAATTGGCTCGCGCGTTGGAAACCTTGTCGGATCGTTTGCGCAATGTTTCCGCGCCGCCCGCTTCGGACGCGCGATGGATGGAAGCCGCTCAGGAGCTGATTGATCCCATTAAGGAATTTGCCGCCCGGTCTCAGGAAGAGCGCGTGGAGGGCTTGAACGAGTTTTGCGAGGAAATGCTTTTGCGCATTGGCGCTTTGGAATCCTGTCTCCCGGTAGACTGCGCAAACCGGACGGCGCGCGACGCTGTGTACACCCGATAACCGCGCTTGGCTCCGCAAGAAGGTCCCGTCAGTTCCTGAATGGCAATTGACGGGATTTTTTGCGCAGGCGAAAATGCGGAAAATGTCCAGGATTTAAGGAGATTTAACAGGAAAGCTGAAACTATGCCTCCATCTGCAAAGCCGAAAAGAGTATGATATAATTTGATGAAAAAGATACAATTGAGGAAAGAAGGCGGAGAAGCGTGACGCAGCAAAAAAAAGGCAGTTCCGCCCCAGTGAGAAAGAAAAGGAAGCGCGGCAAAAAGGCGCTGCCTCAATACATATGGTTTATGCTGGCGCTGGGCGTGGCGGCGGTGATCGGCGGATATTTTTTGGATCAGGGCATCGGGGCTGTCAGCGTAACGACGCTTGCTGCCCAAAAAACATCCGACAGCACCATTTGCATCAGCGAAGTCATGACATCCAATCAGTCGGCGGCCTATACCCGACAGGGCGTGGCAGCGGACTGGTTCGAGGTGGAAAACACGGGAAGCGCGCCTGTGAACCTGAAGGGATACGAGGTGCGCAAGGCTTCCGATGTCACGGCCATTTTTGCCTTTCCGGCCGTGACGCTGGCGGCAGGGGAAACCGCCGTGGTGTATTGCGACGCGTTGGCTTCTACCACCCATGAACTGCATGCGCCCTTTAAGCTGTCCGCGTCTGGGGAAACGCTGCAATTGCTGGATGCCCAGGGCGCCCAGGTGCAGTTGCTGGAAGTGCCGCCCATGCAGAAAAACCAGGCGTATGCCCGGGACGAAGAGGGAAATTGGCAAATTACCGGCGCAGCTTCCCCGGGGCAACCAAACAAACAGGCTGTGGCGGCACAGAGCGTGGCGGAGACAAGCGCGGGCAAGAATTGCCCGGTGGTGATTTCCGAAATTATGGCTTCCAACGCCACCTATGCGGCTCCGGATGGCGGCTGTTACGATTATATAGAATTGCACAACACTTCCGGCCAGGCGTATTCCCTGAAGGGGTTTGGACTGTCGGACACCCGCGCAAACCCGATGAAGTGGACGTTCCCGGACGTCAGCATTCCCGCGGGCGGCTATCTGGTGGTGTATCTGTCGGGCCAGAATTCCCAGGACGCGTCGTTTTTGCAGGCGGACTTTAAGCTGTCCTCCGATGGGGAAAGCGCTGTGCTTTCCGGCACGGCGGGACAGACGCTGGACGCGGTGGATTTTCCCGCGCTGCTGCCGGACCAGGCGTATTCCCTGGCGGAAGGCGCGTTCACCACGAATCTGGCGCCAACGCCTGGCGCGCCCAACGATTTCGGGGGCGTGGCCCAAACGGCGGGCGCGTTTGACGCCAGGAACACTACGGGCGTGTTTCTTTCGGAAGTGATGACCTCCACCTCCAAGGCGGATTACGATTGGGTGGAAATCTATAATTCCACCGGGCAAAGCGTGGATCTTTCCGGATGGGGCTTGTCGGACAAGGCGTCCGCGCCCCGGAAATGGCAGTTCCCGCAGGGGACCACCATCGCGCCCTATTCCTATCTGGGCGTATACATGTCGGGGCTTACGGGCACCACGGGAGGATTGGTGAACGCCGGTTTTCGCCTGAGCGTGGACGGCGGATATACGCTGACGCTGTCCAATGGGGACGGGGTGGTTCTGGACCGGATGTATATTCCCCAACAGTACGCGGAAATTTCCTATGGACGGGTGCTGGGTCAGGCGGGCTTTTATTACTTTGATACCGCTACGCCGGGGGCGGTCAATGTTTCCGGATATACCGGACGGGTGGAAATGGCAAAGGCATCCGTGCCGGGCGGTCTGTTTGAAGAAAGCGACGCCTTCCGCGTGGAACTTTCCGCGCCGGCGGGAGCACGGATTTATTATACGCTGGATTGTTCCGAACCGGACGAAACCAAAAACCTGTATACGGGGCCGATCGAAATTTCCATGACGACGGTCTTGCGCACGCGCGTGTATGCAGACGGACAGATTCCTTCTTACATTGACACGCAGACGTATCTGTTTGGCACGGCGCATTCGGCATATGTGGTTTCGCTGGTATCGGAGCAAGACAATCTCTTTGGCGCAAATGGCATCTATGACAATTACCAGTTGACCAGCGAAGTGCCTGGTCATGTGGAGGTGTTCCAGCCGGACGGCAGCGGGACGGTGCTGTCCCAGGGCTGCGGCATCAAGCTGCATGGCGATTACAGCCGCGCGGAGGACCAGAAGGCGTTCAAGATTTATGCCCGCAGCCAGTACGGCGGCGGCAACACCTTCCAGGTGCCGTTGATTTCCAACCGGGATTATACGGAATATTCGTCCTTCCTGCTGCGTTCGTCGGGACAGGACACCAACAAGACGCGCATGCGGGATTCGGTGCTGACGTCCTTGGCGGCGGACACGTCGGTGTATTATCAGGAAACGGAAATCTGTGTGGTGTACATCAACGGCCAATATTGGGGCCAGTATTACATTCGGGAGCACATTACGGCTTATTCCATCTGTCAGTTTGAGGGATGGGAAGGGCAGGAGGATGACATTGACCTGATCAAGGCCAATTCCACGGTGTTCCAGGGTTCCAATGCCACCTTTGAGGAGCTGCTGAACTGGGTAAAGACGAACAACACCAACACGGACGAGGCGTATCAGCACATTGCTTCCGTAATCGATATTCAGAACTATATCGAATACATGGCCATCGAGATTTATACGGGCAATACGGACACGCTGAACGTAAAGCGATATCGCAACGCCTTGGACGACGGGCTGTGGCGCTGGGTATTGTATGATTTGGACTGGGCGCTGACGGTGGACACGGATTCCTTGAACCGGTGGCTTACGCCCGGCGGAATGGGCAACGGAAAGCGCACGGACAACACGCTGTTCATTGCCTGCATGAAAAACGACACCTTCCGGGATCAGTTTTTGACGTATTTTGGACAGAAGCTGGCCACGGATTTTTCCACGGAAAACATCCTCGCCATGTTTGAAGCGCGATATTACGAATTGAAACCGGAACTGCCCGCCCAGCTTGCCCGGTGGGGAGAAACGGAAAGCAGCTATCAAGCGGCGCTGAAGGAATTGATCGACTATGTGAAGCAGCGTCCCACCCTGATTTTGCAACGGGCACAGGCGACGTTGGGCTTTTCGGATGCCGAGATGATGCGGTATTTCGGCGATGCCCGGGCGAAGATTGAGGAGGGCTGAAACGATGCAGAGCAACAAACGGCAGATGCTGCCGGCAAGGCATGAACTGAAGTACTTCGTCAATCCGGCGGAGTTGACGCTGCTTCGCGCCAAGCTGCGGCCGGTGCTGGCCATGGACAGCCATTGCCGCGGCGGCAGGCCGTATGCCATCCGCTCGCTGTACTTTGACGACGCATATGACACGGCATGGCGGGACAAGGTGGACGGCGTGCAAAACCGGGACAAATATCGCATTCGCATTTACAACCATTCGGACAGCGTGATCTTCCTGGAGCGCAAGCGCAAGATGGGGGATTTGATTCAAAAATCCTCTGTGCGCATTACGCGCCGGCTGGCGGAACAATTGATGGCGGGGGATCCCCAGGGACTGGATCGGGTCGCCGTGCCGCTGCTCAACGATATGTATGTGGAAATGCGCACAAAGCTGTTGCGGCCGACGGTCCTGGTGGATTACTGGCGGGAGGCGTATGTGCATCCGGCGGAAACCACCCGCATTACCTTCGACACGCACCTGCGCACGGGGCTGTTTGACCGGAATCTGTTTGACCCCAATGCCGCGCCTCTGTGTCCCCATGACAGAAACGTGGAGGTGCTGGAAGTGAAGTTTGACCGCGCTCTGCCGCCTCATGTGGCCGCGCTGTTGACGGGAATTGCAGCGGAACGCAGCGCGATTTCGAAATATGTGCTCTGCCGGCGCTTTGAGCCGCTGGTTTAGGCGCAGAAATTTGACAAGGCGTTTGCCGGTGGTATATAATACCAGCGGTGGCAATTATGGAAAGAGAAACCAAGGAGGCACCAAGGACATGAACAGTACCAACATTGCAAGTGTGTGGGATTCCCAGACAATCGGCCCAGGTTCCTGGTTAACCATTCTGTTTTCGCTGGCGCTGGCATTTGGCGTTGGGCTGTTTATCGCGTGGATTTACCGCAGGAATTTCCGCGGCGTAATGTATTCGAGCAATTTTGCCATGACGCTGGTGATGATGACGTTGATTACCACGCCGGTGGTCATGTGCATTCGGGAATCCATCCAGCTTTCCATGGGCATGGTGGGCGCGCTGTCCATCGTACGCTTCCGCACGGCGGTGAAGGATCCGCTGGACACGGCGTATATGTTCTGGGCGCTGACCATGGGCATTTTGCTGGGCGCAGGTCAGTTTTTCCTCACGGCGCTCACGGTGGTGGGCATTGCGGTGCTCTTGACGGTGCTGGTGAACATGCAGAGCAAGAAAACCAATTCCTATTTGCTGGTGCTTCGCATGTCCGAGGAAGCGGAGCGCGTGGCCGGACAGGTTGTGGCGGGCCTGAAGACGCAGACGCTGAAATCCAAGACGGTGACCACCGGCGCGGTGGAGGCCACATATGAAGTGCGCGTGGAAAAGCCGGATCAATTGCTGGGCAAGCTGAAGTCCGTTCCCGGCGTGCAGGACGCGACGCTGGTGGCCTATCAGGGCGAAAGCGCATAACCGGAGGGCAGTTTCGTGACGCAGAAAAATACCAAATCCGCCGCTTCCGGCGGAAAGGTTTGGTCCAGGCCCGCGAAGGGCGAAGGGCGGTTTTTGAATCGATTGCCTGGAGGCGCGGGGAAAATTCTCGCCGTCGGTCTGGTGGTGGTGCTGGCGGCGTTTGGACTGCAATATCTGTGGCCAGGCGGATTTCCGCTGAACGGAAAGAAGGCGTCGGAAAAGGGCGCGGTTTCCCAGGTGTACGCCTCCGGGGCGATACGCTTGAACGAAATTATGACTTCCAATTCCACGGCGCTGATTCTGCCAAACGGGGAATCGCCGGACTGGGTGGAAATCACCAACGCGGGCGATCGGGATGTGAACTTAAAGGGATATTCCCTGGCCAAGACCAACAATTCCCTGGCATTCACCTTTCCGAACCATACGCTGGCGCCCGGCGAGTGTGTTTTGGTGTATTGCGACGGCACGCAAAAGGAGCAGGAAGGCGGCGATTTTCACGCGCCTTTCCGGCTGTCCTCCGCGTCGGACACCATGATGCTGTTTAATCCCGGCGGCACGGCCATCGATACGGTGAACATCCCGGCGTTGTCCCGCAACGAAAGCTATATTCGGGCGGGCGCGTCCTCGTGGCAGAAGACCCGGGAATATACGCCCGGGCTGGCGAACACCCAGGAGAGTTACCTTTCGCTGGTGAGCGTCACGGTGGCGGATGTCTTGGAAATTACGGAGGTCATGGCCTCCAACGCCAGTTATGTGCCAGACGAAAACGGCATGTACTGGGATTATGTGGAACTGCACAACACGTCGGACAGGGACGTGAACCTGGCGGGATATTATCTGTCGGATTCTGCGGACAACGCCATGAAATGGTGTTTTCCGGACGCTGTGCTGCCTGCGGGCGAATATATGATCGTATATGCTTCCGGCAGGGATACGCAGGAAGGCGGCCGGCTGCACACGAATTTCCGCCTGAGCTCCGAAGGCGAACAGGCGGTGCTGTCCAACAAAAGGGGACAGCCGGTGTCCATTGTCAATTACGGGCTGCTGAAGGCGGATCAGGCATATTCGAAAATGCCGGACGGCAGCTTTTCCACCGACCTGGCGCCCACGCCGGGCCAACCCAATACGCAAGAAAGCGCCGCGCTGATCCTGGATCAGATCGCGGCGCAAAACACAACTGGGGCAATTCTTTCGGAGGTTTGTGCTTCTTCCGAAATTTATGAATATGATTGGGTGGAACTGAAAAACGTTACCGGGCAAAAAATCGATCTGTCCGGCTTCGGACTGTCGGATAACGGCGCTTCTCCGCGAAAATGGCAGTTTCCACAGGGGACGGTCCTTCCCGCAGGAGGTTGGCTGTGCGTGTGGATGAGCGGCCTGGACGGCGTTTATGACGGTGAATTGCACGCGGGCTTTTCGCTGGCGGCGGAGGGACGCGATTCCCTGAGCCTGGCTACGCCGGAAGGCGCGATTGTGGATAGAATCTATCTGCCGGAACAATATGGAGACGCCACCTATGGACGGGAAGGAAATACTTCTCAGCTGAGGTATTTTGCGCAGGCGACGCCGGGCATGGAAAATTCCGCCGACGCGCGGTATGGCCGGGCGAATATGCCCCAGGCGACGGTTTCGGGAGGTTTGTATGCCGCCGGAGAACGCCTGCTGGTGGAGCTTTCCGCGCCGGAGGGCATGCGCGTGTATTATACGCTGGACTGTTC
>JAQXRL010000167.1 GCA_029218505.1 Eubacteriales bacterium
GCACCTTCGACCACTCGGACAACTCTCCATGATGGATCTTCGCATCAATCCTCCCGGAAATTGGAGAGAACTGATGGAGAGAACGAGGCGATTCGGTTTTTGTGAAAATGCTCAAAACCCTTGCGGCATCGTTTCAAAAGAAATTCATCCTCTGGGAAGAAACGCAGTGCATTCAACAAACCTCATCCGCAAAATCAAGGTTCTTTTTCCACAAATGGTCAAATCACGACCGTGATTTTGGGGCAATCCGCGATCACCACATCCATTCGGCGTGCGTTCATTTATTTTATAACGGTTTTGGGCTTTTGTCAAGAGGGGGATTGTTTTTTTATGGGAAGCCGCTGATGGATCAACCTGTCGATAAGCCTGTGAGTTGCGCGGCTTTCATAACGAAACTTTGCGCGCAGCCCGCAAAAACCGCATCGTTGGAGTATTTGGGGCGGAGAGGATCGTGAAATTTTGCGTTATTGTGTCGGATGTGCATATGTGTTATAATCATCCGTGGATTTGAGAAACGCATGTGCTTGGGAGGAAGAAAAGCGATGGAATTACGGTTCTTGTCCGCGGATGGATGGCGGCCGGAAGGTGTGGAATCGGATACGGTAAGCCTGTTGCTCAACGGCGAAGTGATGGTGGATACGGGCTGGCATGCGGTGCACAATCTTCTGCGGGAGAAAATTCCGATTGAAAACGTGCGCACGTTGTTGCTGACGCATTTGCATCAGGATCATCGCATGGGCCTGCCTGCGCTGCTGTTTTATTTGCTGAACAGTCATCAGAATGCCGGCAGCATCTCCATTTACGGCCTCGCCGGCGTGGAAGAAATCGTTCATAAGGCGCTGGATTATGCCGGAAAATTTCAGGATTACGTCCGCGCGCCCGGTCCGGTTGTTCGCGTGCTGAAGGCAGGAGACAATCTGCAGGCAGCGGGACTTACCATACGGACTGCGGCCAGCCATCATTCTGTGCCGGGGCTGATGTACCGCTTTGAGGACGAAGCCGGACATGTGCTGGTGTACAGCGGCGACACGGCGCCTTCCCAGGAAACCGTGCTTTTTGCGGAAGGTGCAGATGTGTTGGTGCATGAACATAGCTGGGGCGCCGCTCGACCGGAAAACCTTCCCAATGCCTGCGGCCATAGCAGCGCGGAAGATGCGGCTCGCGTGGCGAAGGCTGCCGGCGTGGGGCGCTTGTATCTGGTACATGCCGCGCCGGACACCGCGGCGGAAAGCCTGACGCGCGCACGGGCCATTTTCCCGGAAACGTTCCGCGCGCAAGCAGGGGAGGAGATCCTCCTATGAGAATCGCATTGATCGGAGATTTGCAATACAAGCCGGGAGAGGACGCGGAAATTGCCGGGCGCATGCGCCAGGTGGCCGCTCAAAAACCGGACTTGGCGGTATTTCTGGGCGACATGGGCTGTAACGGAGCCACCGGCACTCTGGCGGGAATGACGGCCTGCAAGGCGTTGCTGGAAGTCCTGGAATGTCCGGTTGCGGCGATTTTTGGAAATCACGACGTGGAGTATCGCCCGGATGATTCTGTTTCCAAAACGCCGGAACGCTGGTATCGTGATTTGTTCAACAGGCAGCATCCGTGGCAGGCCGTGGAGATGGACGGCGTGTTCGTGCTGTGCTTATCCGTGGAACGACAGCCGGAGCATACCTTGATGACACAGCATGCGCTGTATGTTTCGGATGCCCAGTACGCTTGGGCGCGGGATCAGCTGCGGGCGCACCGGCATTTGCCAACGATTGTCTTTACCCATGCGCCCATGGCAGGCAGTGGTTTGCGGTGTTTTCCGCCGATTCATTCCGCGGCGACGGATGCATATTTGGACCACGGATTTCATGCCATGCGGTGGAGAGAACTCGCGTTCGAAAATCCGCAGATACGGCTATGGTGCAGCGCGCATTTTCATATGGGGCACGATTACACGGCCGCGGTCACGTGGGCGCAGAATCTTGTGCACGTATCTGCCGGCGTCATGACCTCTGCGGCGCGGGATGGCAGCAGACATACCAGAATTTTGGACATTCGGGACGGCATGGCCGCAGTGTGTACGCTGGATCATGCGTCGCCGCATGCGCTGCGGCAAGATGTCGTGGTCGATCTGACTCATGGAACGAGGCCACAGGGAAACTTCGCGGAAGCAATTCCTGGAGAAGTGCTGTTGGGAGAAGATCGCGCTCTGGCGGCGTATGTCTGTGCGGAATGGAATCGCGCATATCTGGTCACGGCTGCGGGCAAGTTGTGGGAATATGATTGGCGCCTGGGAGAACTCACTGGCGCGATTTCTCTGCGATTGAACAAGCCGGGTGAAGAAACGCTGTGTGTGCGGGACGACAGGTTGTATGTGCGGGACGGCCAAGCCGATCCCTGGTCCGTGGGGAAAGACGATCCCGCTCGCTTCGAACGCCTCAGCGGATATGTGCCCCAGGCATCTCGCCCGGAGAAGGCGCTGGCCGGACAAACGCTGGAAAAAACGGGCTTTTCCCAGCGCGTTTCCCGGGAGGGAACATATGTGAGAATTGCCTTGCCGGAATTCTGACCCAAAGGTGCGTTGCCGGGCGAACAAGATGGTTTGCCCGGCGCGTTTTTGTTCGCAGCCTCCCGGCGCGGAAAAGGGCCTGGGAAAACGGAACGTCCGAGACAGAAAACCTGGGCGATTGCAGCCGGCACGAGCCACAGGACGCGAAAACCGGCGTTCGCGTTGGGCGGGCTTTTTACGGATTTTTCTTGACTTTTGTGAGGGCATCCTGTATAAAGAAAGTGGAGCGCATACGGGAGAAGCAAATGGCCGCAGACGGCGCGATGATTCTTGAACGCAGATTGGCGGCCTGGTTTTTGACAGGGTGGAGTGGGCGCCGCGTTGCTTTCGACGGGCAATCCGGAAAATTTATCGAGAGGAAGGAAGCAAAATGAAATGGAAAAACCCGCTGTTTGTTGTGCGGGATATGGAACGATCCAAGGAATTCTATGGCAGATTGTTGGGCCTGCGCGTCGTGATGGATTTCGGGGCAAACGTTACCTTGACGGGCGGCGTATGTTTGCAGACGCTGGAAAGCTGGCAGGGATTTTTGAACAAAGCGCCAGATCAATTTGCCTTTGGCGGCAATGATGCGGAACTGTACTTTGAAGAGGATGACTTTGACGGCTTTATGGATCGACTCAGCCAGCAAAAGGACGTCAATCTCGTTCATCCGGTTCACCAATATCCATGGGGGCAACGCGTGGTGCGATTTTACGATCCGGATCTGCACATCATTGAGGTGGGCGAGTCCATGCGCCGGGTGGTGGTTCGCTTTCTGGAAGGCGGCATGTCCGTGGAAGAAGCGGC
>JAQXRL010000168.1 GCA_029218505.1 Eubacteriales bacterium
GAAAAGATCGCCGAAAATGTTTACCGAACCACTTACTCGGATGGTACCGTGATTACGGTGGATTACAATCAGGAAGTCTATCACATAAGCAAGGGGTAGACCCAAGCGAGGGGCAAGCCGCATGGGAAATCACGAGCTGACCGGCCCCGGAAAACCAAGCGGAGACGCCGGCGCTTGCCCTGACGGCAGATTGTGCGGCGGATGGATACACGGAAACCATGACGGCAAGGTTCCTGCACAGGGTTCCCTTGCTTGCGTGTTGCCGGTGTCTTCCATCCGCCGCACGTTTTGTTGTGAAGGCCGGCGGCGGAGAATTCTTCATGCCGGTCCGGACGAGACACCATCGCGAATCCGGCGCAAGACAGCGCTGAGCGCTGCGGTCATCCGGGAAGGGACCGATGACCTTCGCCCATCTTGAAACGGAACGGTTTGTGTGCTCAAAGCCATGGCCGCTTCGAATTCCCGTCCAAGTGTTCTGCGACGCATATCCCTTGGAACATGTCTCCGGAATTTCTGTCCAACCAATTTCGGAACCCATCAGATAAACCGGCGCTCGGAGCAGGCGTTTGCGTTTCCGGCGTTGGTTTCCGCATGCCCGCCGGTAGTTGATTTCTAATCGATCATTGTGTTTCCGTGAAATTTGATCCATATTTTGTTCCCGTCTTCCGCTTGCTTTTGCGGATTTTTTTTGATAAAGATTCATAATATGATGGGGTTTATGCGATATATCTGGCGGCAGTAGAGATGCGCTTTCGAGCAACCTTCACCTTCTGTGCGTTCAACGATCGATATGCATCCAGCTGGCTAGACCTTATCTGGCGGGACGCGGGCCAAAAGTTGGAGGATGCGGAGGCTGCGTTGCTAACATACCCGTGAAGATTGATTGTGCAAGCGGGAGAGAAAGATGGGCTGTTCAAGGTGGAAGGGGTGTGGCGCGATGGATAAAAAAGCTCTCCGACCCGCAAAGCAGGCCGGAGAACCGTTTCGAAAAGCATTGGAGAGAATTACAGAACTTCTTTGGCGGCATTGGCTACATTTTCCGCGGTGAAGCCGAATTTCTCGAACAGAATCTTGTAGGGGGCAGAGGTGCCGTAATGATCCAGACCGATCACCTTGCCATCCAAGCCGACGTACTTATACCAGCTGATGGTGGAAGCGGCTTCGACAGCCACGCGAGCGCGCACAGCCTTGGGCATGACGGATTCCTTGTATTCGTCGCTTTGGGCGTCGAACAGTTCGAAGGAGGGCATGGAAATGACGCGGGCGGCAATGCCTTCGTCCTTCAGCAGCGCCTGTGCGGCAACGCACTGTTCCACTTCGGAACCGGAAGCCATCAACAGCACGTCGGGCGTGCTCTTTTCGCAATCGGAGATCACGTAGCCGCCCTTCAGGGCTTCCGCGCCGCTCTTGTCGTAGAGGGGCAGATTCTGGCGGGTAAGCACCAGGGCGGTGGGGTTCTTGGCCGTGAGAGCAGAAATCCAACCGGCGACGACTTCGCGGCTGTCTGCCGGACGGAATACGTTCAGACCGGGCATTGCGCGCAGACCGGCCAGCTGTTCAATGGGCTGATGGGTGGGGCCGTCTTCGCCAACGCCGATGGAGTCGTGGGTCAGCACGTATACCACGGGCAGCTTCATGATGGCAGACATGCGCATGGCGTTCTTCATGTAGTCGCTGAACACGAAGAAGGTGCCGCAGAAAGGCAGCAGACCGCCGTGCAGATAAATGCCGTTGCAGATGGCCGCCATGGCGATTTCGCGCACGCCAAAGTGCAGGTTGTCGCCTTCGGGCGTTTCGGCGGAGAAATCGCCCTTGCCCTTCATGTAGGTCTTGTTGGAGGGAGCCAGATCCGCGCTGCCGCCAAACAGATTGGGAATGCGCTGGGCCAAACGCTGAATGGTGGTGCCGGAAGAAGCGCGGGTTGCGCACGCGCCTTCGAAATCCCACATTTCTTTGTCGTTCACCAGATCGCCAACGGTGTCGCCGGCCATCCACTTGTCAAATTCTGCCTTGAGTTCCGGATACGCCTTCGCGTATTCGGCCAACAGTGCGTTCCATTGGGCTTCCTTTTCTGCGCCGGCCTGAATGGTTTCCGCGGTGACGTCGTATACTTCCTGCGGAACGGCGAAGGGTTCTTCGCAAGGCCATTCCAGCGCCTTCTTGGTGGCGGCGAGGTTGTCTTCGCCCAAAGGTTCGCCGTGGGAGGACGCCATGCCGGCCTTGGGGGAACCGTAGCCGATGGTGGTGTGGTTGACAATCAGGGTGGGCTTGTCGCTGTGCTTGGCAATGGCAAGGGCATGGTCAACCTGTTTCCAGCAGTTGCCTTCCTTTACGTCGATGACGTTCCAGCCATAGGCACGGAAGCGGGCGGGCACGTCCTCCCGGAACGCAATGTCCGTGTTGCCTTCAATGGAGATCTCGTTGTCGTCGTATACGGCGATGAGCTTGTTCAGCTTCAACGTGCCGGCCAGGGAGCAGCATTCGTGGGAAATGCCTTCCATCATGTCGCCGTCGCCCAGGAAGCAGTAGGTGTAATGATCCATTACCGGGAAGCCTTCGCGGTTGAACTTCGCCGCCAGGTGCTTTTCCGCCATGGCCATGCCGACGGCGTTGGCGATGCCCTGTCCCAGAGGACCCGTGGAGGTTTCGATGCCCGCAACCTCGACTTCGGGGTGGCCGGCGGTCTTGGAGCCGTATTGACGGAACTGCTTCAGGTCTTCAATGGTCAAGCCGTATCCGAACAGGTGCAGCAGGGTGTACAGCAGCATGGAACCATGGCCGCCGGACAGCACGAAGCGGTCGCGGTTGATCCAATTGGGGTTGGCGGGATTATGGTTCATTTCCTTGGCCCACAGCGCATATGCTGCCGGAGCCATGCCCATGGGCATGCCCGGATGGCCGGATTTTGCCTTCTGAACGCCTTCGGCGGCCAGAATGCGGATGGCGTTTACCACCAGACGGTCTTTGTTCATGGGAAAAGCATCTCCTTCATTGTATTTTCGTGTATACGGGAGTCGAACCGACATTCGGCTTTATGTCCATAGAATATTGTATCACATGTCGGCATGCTTGCGTTTGCCTTTTACATAAATTCCGGATAAAAATTACTTATTTCTCCAAATATGCCTTCAACGGCGTAAGATCCACCGTTTCGACATTTTGGATTAGCGCATACAATTCGGAAAGAATGCGCTTCACGCCGCCGGGAATGTCGCTTTCGGCGTTGAGCGGCATGACGGGGTCGTGTACGGAAAGCCGCAGTTGCAGCCACGCGCTGTTCACCTGACCGTCCAGGTTGAAGAGGATGCGCACGCCCTCCCGATTGTCGGGAGCAAGCTGCCATTCGGGATTTTCCAAGGTGTGGGATAACACCATTTCGGTCAATTCCTCGGGGCCTTCTTCCTCGTCCAGAAGCGGCAAGCGGATTTCCACGGATTCCACAGGCTCCCGAAGGCCTTCCAGCAAAGCGGACAGGGTTTGACCTTCCCGCTTTCGGTTCAGGGCTTCGCAAATCAGATAGGTGACCAGATACATGCCGTCGTCCAGGAAGAAATTGTCCCGGAAAGCGGCATGGCCGCTGGTTTCCATGGCCAGGGGGCAATCGATGCCTTCCTCGTTCAGGCGGATCGCTTCGTCAATTACGTTGCGATAGCCGCGCTTAAAGCGGTAATGCGTGCCGCCCCATTCGTTGATGAAGCTGGACAGGCCGGGGCTGGTGACGGAATCGGTGACGAAGGTCAGTCCGGGTTTTTCATCCAGCAGGATGGCGGCGGTGAGGGCAATCAGCCGGTTTTTGTCAATGGCCTGGCCGCACTGATCCACAATGGCGGCGCGGTCGCAATCCGCGTCAAAGATGACGCCCAGATCCGCCTGATAATCCAATACGGCCTTCGACAGGGCTGCCAACGCCATGGGATCGCCAGGATCGGGCGCGTGTCCCGGGAAGTTTCCGTCGGGTTCCAAATACAAACTGCCGCTGATGTCCGCGCCCAGTTCTTCCAGCATGCGGGCGTAAAATCCGCCCGCGCCGTTTCCCGCGTCTACCACCACATGCATGCCCAGCAGCGGTTTCAATGCGTCGTCGTCCAGGCGCTTTCGCACCATTTCCTTCAGGGAATCGGCATACAGGGAAAGCATGTCTACCTGCGTTACCAAACGGTTCGGCAGCTTGACCTGTTGCGCCCGGGCAAGGATGTCTGCCACGTCGCGGGCGTGCAAACCGCCTTGCCGGGTCATAAATTTGAAGCCATTGCGGTCGTTGCCCAAGTGACTGGCGGTGATCATCACTGCGCCGTCCGCGTGAATGGACGGGTCAGCCACCGCCTTGAACATGGCGGGCGTCGTGCACAGCGCACAGTCCAGCACATCGCTGTCTGCGGCGGTAATTCCCTGAATCAAGGCGTCGGCGAGCCGTTCGCCGGATTTGCGGGAATCCCGGCCCACGGCGATTACCAGCCTGTCGGGCGTCGTTTCCAGCTGCGCGGCCAGCCATAGGGCAAAGGAATACCCAACCTTGTTGGCGAATTCGTCGGTAAGCGCTTCGACGCTTCCGCGAACACTTGTGCCGCTTTTGAACTTCAACCAGTCAGATCGCATAAATACCCCCTTTGGTCGTTTCAATCAGATTCCACGGGAGTCAGCCGCTGAAAATAGCGGAACAGGGGCGCAAACCGCGCCATGCCCCCGGAAATCTCGTCCGCCAGATGGGCGGACTTGAGCAAATCAAAATCCTGGATTTCTTTTTCAAGATAGAAACCCCGGAGATTGTACCATGGTTTCAGCGAATCGGGCAAATCATCCGGCACGGCCATGCGCTTGATTGCGTTGCCGTACAGGGTGAATTCCTGGCAGATGGGCAGCCAAGCTTCCAGGAACGGATCAGGATTGGCGCTCAATTCCCGGCGCAGGGCGTTCATCAAGGGCTTGTTGGCGTGATACATGCCGAAGCCATAGGCGCCGCCGTCCAGCCCCAAATCAAAATACGCGCCGGGCATATTCTTTTCCGAATCGCCCAGGAGATGAAACGCCAGCCAGATATGATCGCGATAGGGAGATTTGTCGTTGGAAAAGCGAATGTCGCGGTTGATGCGGGAAAGCACCCTGTTTGGCCTGCGTTCCAGGTTTTCATCCAGCGCCTCCACGGCGGGAGAAAGCGCTTGAGCCAAGTCCAGGCCGGGCTGGCGCACTGCGTTTACATACCAATCGTGGTTATCATGGAAGAAATCCCGATTGTTGTTGAAGCGAATGGCCATGAAAAATTCGAATGTCTCGTTGGAGAATCCTTGAAACATTTGCAATCCTCCGTTTTTAGGATGGATGTCGGTCCTTGTCAGCGCGCTTCAAGGGCGTAAAGCGGTTGGTTTTGCCCATTTCTTCCTTTTGGCGTTGGCGTATGGCGGCCAGGCGCATTTTGCGTTCCCGGCGTGCTTTTCGGTTTTTTGTCAACAAAATAACCGTAAGCACGGCCAAAACCACGCCGGCGCAGACCAACATAACGACATACACCGATCCGCCGTCCATCCGGCGAAAGCTGCCGGAGAAGTCGCTGGGGGGCTGTTCGGCGGCGTCCGGCTTGGGCGCGCCGGGAACGATGGAAATGGAAACGCTGGGACTGGAGACGATGCGGGTGTCGCCAGCGGCGTTCTGGTATTCCGCGGTAAAGGTCAATTGGGCGTCTTCTTTGATCTCCACGGGAAAATCCCGATAGGTGGCCTCGCCGGTGGGGATGACCGCGAAGGTGCGCAGCACGCCCAGCGTGGCTTCCGACAGCACCAGATTTTCCGCCTGCATGCCGCCGGTGTTTTCCAGATACACCCGAACGTTTACGATGCCTGCCCGGCCAATTTCGGAAAGAGCGGGTTCCGCGCGCAGATGGATGATTGCCTCCTGTTGGGAAATTTCCGGAGACAGCGTGATGGTTTCCGTGACGAGTTCGACGGTTTCCCCGGATTCGCAGCGGGCGGTCACTTTCCATCGGAAGGAGGTTTCCTGACGCAGGGTGTAGCTGCGGGAAATGGTTTTCGAAACGCTGTCGCCATCCAGCCGCAGAGCGTCCGCCACCAGGCCGCCCAGAATATCGTCTGTAACGGTGATGTCCGTCCAATCGGCGCCCCCGGAACAGGACAGGGTTAGCATTACCTCCGCCATGTTGGAACGGCCGTCTGGCTGAGCGACGGAGAGCGCGGCGGAAAGGGTTTGCGGGGTTACGCGCACGGGGATGCCTTCCAAGGATACGGTGCTGACTCGATTGCCCAATGCGGGCACGGTGTAGGTAAGTTCCGGCATGGAAACGCTGTCCTGCGAGGGCGTGATGCGGCTGATGAAGGTTTTGGCCGCGTCCACCGCCAGGGAATCCACTCTTCCGATGAATTCGCCCAGGGAATCCTGCACGCGGATCGAACTGAGCGCCACGTTGCCCGTGTTGCGCACTTGATATACCACGGTGACCGTGCCGCCGGGGCTGACGATTTCACTGGAAAGCCGTCGCGTGAATTCGACGTTGGGCTGGGGTTCGCTGCGCAAAATTGCCGTGCGCACGGTGTAATTTACCTTGGCGGTGTCTCCCAGAGGATCGTCATGGGTGACGATATAGGCGATGGCGCCTTCGCTCAATTCGTCCTGGGTTACGCTGTGGGTGCGAACGACGGTTTGCGTTTCGCCGGGCGCGATCAGGCCGATGGGTTCCGACAGCAGGCCATCGAAGGAAGAAATATATACGTTTTCCGCCGATGCGCTGGAATTGTTCGTAATGGTGAACGTCAGCGAAACCTCTTGCGGTTCCACCATTTCCGTGGGGTTTACGACAAGACTGATATCCAGAATGTGCCGGTTTTCGTCTTCTGCCGTGGCGCAGCCGATCAACGCGGCCCAAAGCGCCATCCACAGCACGATGCCGGACAGAATTCTTTTCTGCATGCCCGAAGGTCTCCATTTCCATCTGCGTTTCTGCCTTTATTCTATCGCGGGAACGGATTTCTGTCAACCGCGCGCCGGTCAAATCAAGAGGATCGCCCTGCCGTGCAGCGCGATCCTGAAAAATGCTTCGTCTGCTGAAAAAATCCCGGCAGGCTATTGAATGCGTTCCGGATAGAAGCGCACGTTTGCTTCTTCCAACCAGTCGGCCAGCTGTTGGTCATAGGCGTCTGCCCGCAACTCTTCCAGCATCGTTTGTTCCAATTCGTCCCGCACCTGTTCGTATGGCACCGCGCCGGGCGTTGCTTCGCCAAACCATTGCAGAATGTGTACGCCCTCCGATGTGCGGACGATTGGGGATGTGCCGCCGACATGATCGATGGCCATGGCGGCATCCAAAAATGCCTGTTCCCAACTGGTGGAATTCGCGCTGACATAATATCCGCGGCTGGCGGTTGGCTCCTCGGTCATGCCGACGTCCTGGCCATATTCCGCGATGAGCTGGTCGAAGTCCGCGCCGGCATCCAGGGCGGACAGCGCCTGCTGGGCGACGGCTTCCAACGGCGCATAGAGGGCGTCCAATTCCTTCGTCAGGGCGGTTTGATCGCCGCCGGACGCCATTTCCGCCAGAATTTCGTCGCATCTTGCCGCGTCGTCCTCCTCCAGCGGGAGGAAAATCTGCTTGACGGCCCGGTATCCCTCCAGATGGTACAGAACCTGGTCGCTAACCGCCATATCGAATTCATATTCATCGGGGAATTCTTCGTACAACGCTTTTTGCGCGGCCACCTGTTCGTCGTATTGCGCGCGCAGTTCTTCTTCGGAAACGGCGACGCCGGCGGTCATCATGGCGTAGAGTTTTTCTTCCCACCAGCTTTCCCGAATTTCCGCCGTGATGCTTTCCAACGATACGCCCTCTTCCGCCAGGAGTTCTGCCTGCGCTTTTTGCAGCAATGCCTCCGAAGAGAGCCCTTCTTCGTTTACGGTGTCCAAATGCGTATTTACCATTTCATCATATTCCTCCTGGGCGAGCAGGGCAATGTCCGCCTCGTCCTGGGAAGAAATGGTGTAACAATCCAATTCTTCGGCCTTTTGCAGCAAAATGGCCTCCGCTGCCAGGGAATGCATGATTTCCGTCAGCGCTTCGGCGGGACTTTCACTGCGCTCATATCCCTGCTGCAAGTAGCTGGACACCAACAGATCGTATTGTTCCAGCACCGCGTCGCTCATAATGCTGCCGCCGTCGTATTCCACAACCGCCACGGGTTCCGGCGTGGCGGCAGCGTCTGAACCGCCCCAATCGGCGGCGCCGGAATCACCCGGCATGGCCAAAAGCTCGTTGTTGTCGTTGCCTGCGGCGGAAAAGGCTGCGGCGCCTTCTTCATATTGGCTGTCCTCGGTAATGAGGTACAGCGCGCTTTGCAGTTCCGCAATGGAGGTTTTGGCTTGCGTCAATTGCCGGCGCAAATCGCTGGCGCCGGAGGACATTCTGCCCGTCAGATAGCCTGCTACGCCGCCGAAGAGCAGCGCCGCAACCATGCAAAGCGCGGTCACGGACATGGGAACGCCTTTGCGCCGTCTTTTTCTGGTTTCGCTTGTTTTCTTCGCCATGCTGTATTTCCTCCCCGACAAAAGGTGCTTCCGCAAAAACGACCGGCAAAAAACACCCAGCTTTCTTTCTTTATTATAGCACACAATTGTGCATTTTGTCCGGGGAGACAAAATATCCGCATGAAAAAGCCGGGCTTGCGTCATGGTTCGCTGCCTTGCGGCGATGAGGAAATCGACGCGCGCCGATAACGAAAAACCGCGCGTAGATGCGCCGTGTCAGCGCTTTCCGGGAATGCGCTTCCGGTTCGGGAACCGAAGCCGGCTGCGTTGCCGCGCCATGAACCCGGCGCGTTTCAAAAACGGGGGATTTCCTTCCCGCAAGGGCGTTTGCTGCAGGATGGTTCGCGGAAATGGAGACGGGCAACAGAGAAGAAGCTTGCAAGGGAGCCGGCTGCCTGCTATAATGAAGAAGATTGCGAAGGAGGCGATGGGCGTCGTGCAGAATGCTGCGCTATATGAAATCAGCGGCACGGTGGTGCCGGGAAAGCGGATGGGGCGGAAATTGGGTTTTCCCACGGCCAACGTGCAGCCGGATGGAAGCGTTCCCCAGGCGCGCGGCGTCTATGCGGGACGAATGGATTGGGGAGAGGGGCCGCGGCCGTGCATGGTGAACATAGGCGCGCACCCGACCCTGCCGGAAGGGCCGCCCACCATCGAGGCCCATGTGCCTGGAAGCGTGCCGGACCTGTATGGCCGGCATGTGCGGCTGCGCCTGGAGCATTATTTGCGCGCAGAGCGCAAATTTGATTCCGTGGATGCGCTGCGGGAACAGTTGCAAAAGGATGTGGCGCAGACCATGAAGCTGTACGGGAGCGAGGGCAGATGCTGAATTTTGTGGAACAAAATCCCATGGCGGCAACTTTGGCGGTGGTGGTGTTGGCGGCTTTGGGGGCGATGCTGTATCTGAATGCGGCGAGAAAGCGTGACCGGCGGGCGCTGCGGGCTTTAGAGGAGCGCATCCGGCGGGATGGAGAAAAACAGGCGCAGACGATCCTGGCGTTCAACCGCCTGCTCAGCGAATCGACGGACCGCATGGATGAAAAGCAGGACCGGCTGAAGCGCACGCTGGATGAGCGTCTGGATATGCTGACGCGCCAAAATGATCAAAAGCTGGAACAGATGCGCCAAACCGTGTCCGAAAAACTGGATGGCCGCCTTTCGGAATCCTTCTCGGTGGTGAACCGGCAATTGGCGGATGTGCACCGGGGCTTGGGCGAGATGCGGCAGTTGGCCGAAAGCGTAACGGACCTGAAAAAGCTGTTTGGCAACGTCAAGACCAGAGGCGTGTGGGGCGAAGTGCAACTGCGGGCGCTGTTGGAAGAGACCTTGGCGCCAGGGCAATATGTATGCAACGCGCAGATGGAGCCCAATACCCAGCAGCGCGTGGAATTTGCCGTGCGCATGCCGGCTTCCCGGGACGAAGGAGAGGCGCTTTTGCCCATCGATTCAAAGTTTCCCCAGGAGGATTTTTTGCGGTTGACCCAGGCTGCCGCCGCCGGGGACGCTGCCCAGGCGGAAAAATGCGCCGCGCAGTTGGAGCGCGCTTTGCTGGAACAGGCCAGGCAGATTTCGGAAAAGTACATACGGCCGCCGTTCACAACGGATTATGCCGTGATGTTCCTGCCCGCGGAGAGCCTGTATGCGGAGGCGGCCCGGCGGGATGGGCTGATGGAGAAAATCCAGACGAAATACCGCGTGCTGGTGTCCGGGCCCGCAACCTTTGCCGCCTTGCTCACCAGCTTGCGCATGGGCTTTCGCACATGCACGTTGGAGAAAAAAAGCGGCGAGGTCATGCGTTTGTTGGCGGAAGTGCGCCAGGAAATGGGACGATATGACGAATCGCTGGATCGCTTGCGCCAGCGTTTAACGCAGGCGGAAACCGAATTGGATGGCCTTGACGGGCGTTCCAAACGTCTGATTCGCCGTTTGCGCGATGTGGATGGCGAAAACACGGCAAAGCCAGGAAACGATTCGACAAAACGAGCGGGGCAACTTGGGGACGCCGCGCAAAATGGACGGTGTGTTCGCGCGGAAGAAATCGGGGAATGATTGGGGAAGGGCAGACAAAGCTTTCCCGGCAGCCGTTGGTTTGACTGCCGGGAAAAGAACCGGGAATTGGCTCGGGAAGGCGTTGCCCT
>JAQXRL010000169.1 GCA_029218505.1 Eubacteriales bacterium
AGATGATGATCAACCACAGCTTCGCAAATCCCCTTCCGGGGATTCAAATTGCGTCCTATTCCCAATTGCGCAATTACGACGGCTTGGTATTCCCATTGGAGCCACATCGTCCAGGTATCTCCGTGCCTTTTGCGAAAGCGATTTCTTCTCCACCCCCAGTCGAACTGGGGGTTTTTCGCCTGTTCGGCTTCCAGCAAACAAGGACGGTCGAAAAACACAGGGAGAGCACGAGAGGGCTCCGGGCCTTTTGAATTCCAATCGTGGCCGGCGGCGTATACGGCAACCTGCTTCATCGCGCGCCCGTTTGTTCCGCCACCACCCGCCAGATTGCGGGCAGCCATTCGTCCTTTTCCGGGCCGCATGTTTCCGGCACAAAACCGCCCTTGGTCGGCACCCGACCGCATATTGCCGCCAGCCATGTGGCTCCCACGGCGTATTCCCCATAGGAATCGTTCATGTGAAATCCGTCGGCGCAAAGGGAGCTTCCGCCATGGGCGTAATCAAAAGGCGGCAGCGCCCGAAGCGCTTGAATAACGTCGCCCGCCGGAATGATCTCCGCATCAATGGAGGCTGCCGCCCGGGCGTAGGCATCCTTTAATTTGGCATACATCTCCGCCTGGGAATTCCCATATCGCCCAAACGCGCCATGGGTGCTGTCGATTTCATACGCCCATGTTTCGTGTATCATTTGCCTGGCCTGGGGCGCGAGTTTGCGCACATATTCCGAAAGATTTTGCAAATACGGCTGATATGTTTCATACAATCCGCTGTCGTGACTGGCCTGTTGGAACGTGATCACGTCCCACGGTTCCTCCTCCAGCGCTTCCCGAATGGATCCATACCGCACGGTTCCTTCCGAATCCACATACACTGGGCTTCCGTTTCGCTGATACTGATATTTCGCCAGATTCCCCCGGACGTTTTCCCAATGCGTTTCCAAAGAGCATCCGCCAATGTACAAATTTTCGCTGTCCAGATCAATCCCTTCCCCAAGGGCAATTTTGTGCAGATATTTTTGCGCGTTCTGCGAAAAACTGTTTCCGATAGACAGAATCTTCATTTCTTGCATCTCCCCTTTCTTCCACAATGCCATTTTAACACCGAGAATTCATGATGTCAATGCCGCCACACCTTCGTTTCTGCATAGTTTTCCTGCCGTTTTTCCGTTGCGGCACAGGCCGTCCGGCAGTATACTGTGTTTGTATCATCTCATTCACGAAAGGAGTTTTCCACCTTGATTCAGGACAAATTGCGCCTCACGCCGCCACAAAACGCCCGCATCATGGGCGAGAACGGACGGCAGATTGATCGCTTTCTGTATCACCGTGCGCTTTCCGACGCCGCGCGTCATCAAATCTACGCCGAAGCAGAAAGCGCGCTGCTGTTCCGATATGACGACCGGTTGAACAACGGTTCCGGCGTTTGGCAGGGAGAGTTTTGGGGAAAATGGATGCTTTCCGCCGTGCTTGCCGCGGAATACACCCGCAGCCAGGAATTGACGGAATTCATTCGAAACGCCGCCCTGCGCGTCGCCGCCACCGCAAACGCCGACGGCTACATCGGATCCTATCACAACCCGGACATCATGTTGGAAAACAAGAGCGCAGAGGTGTGGTCGGAAGGCTGCAACTGGAGCGTATGGTGCCGCAAGTATACCATGTGGGGACTTTTGGAAGCCTACCGGCTTACAGGCGAAAAAGCCGCGCTGGATGCCGCGCGCGGCATGGCGGATCATCTGATGGCCAGCCTGAACAAGCAAAACCTTACCCTTGGACAAACGGGCTGCGTCGTAGGTTTCGCCAGCTGTTCCATTCTAAAGCCGGTTTTGCTGCTGTATCAATATACAAATCTGCCTCGCTATCTGGCGTTCGCCCGGGAAATCTGCGACGCCTGGGAACAGGATCCCGCCACGCCGCCTTCGATTCTCTACCACGCGCTGCGCGGAGAACCCGTCCACACCTGGTATCCCCATCCGCAGCAATGGGCCAAGGCATATGAAATGACGTCCTGTCTGGAAGGCATTGCGGAAATGTATCGCGTCACCGGCGAAGAAAAATACCTGCGCACCGTCGTTACTCTGTGGGATCTTCTGCGGAAATACGAAAAAAACGCTTTGCGCAGCGTCGGTTTCATCGACAAGTTCAACCGCGGCGCCCATCGCGTAAACGTCATGAGCGAGCCCTGCGACGCCTTTCACTGGTGCCGCCTGAGTTTGGCGCTGCTCCGCATTACCGGCGAAGCAAAATATGCCGCGGAATACGCGGACACGTTCTACAATGCCGTCATGGCCTCTACCAACCCGGAAGGCACATGGGGTCCATGCCGCATGCGCTCCTCCTACCGGCACATTTTTGCCTGGGAACAGAGCGAATTTTACATGAACCACTGCTGCGTCAACAACCTTCCCCGCGCCTTCGTGGACACCGCCTGTTATGCCGTGATGCAAAACATGTCCGGCAGCGAGATCTACGTCCATCTGTATGACGCCGGGCAATATCACCTGGAGGACGCGCAGGGCAACCCCATCTGCGTCACCATCCGCGGTCACTTCCTGGATACGGGCAAGGCTACGGTGGCGGTGGACGTGTCCGGAAACAATCCCGTCAACGTGCGCCTTCTGTTCCCCCAATGGGGACCCGGCACCAAAGTCATGCGAAACGGCGCGGCGCTCTCCGGCGCAATCCCCGGCCAATATCTGGACGCTCAGGCCGACGCTCGCTCCGTTACAGAATTCGCCTTTGATTTCGACATGAATCCCAGGCTGGTGGTGGCTCCTGTCGCCGGCGAATCCCTGCCTGCCGGAGAACTGCAAGCGCTGATGGAGGATCCGGAAGTTCTCGAAACCGGCGAAAAATTCGTGCACTTTGGCGCAGAACACGAAATTCCGGAGAAAGCCGCCTATTCCACGCCGCGATACAGCGTGTTTTGGGGGCCGTTGCTGCTCGCCCGGGATATTCGCCTGGGATGCACCCAAGAAGAACTATTTGGCGATCCCGAATTCCCTGAAGGCGGAACTTGCGAAATTGTTCCGGAAGGCAAACGCCCTGGCTTCCACCACATCTACCGCGTAACCATTACCGACCGTCAGAACCATTCCAAAACCCTGCGCATGTGTGATTTCTCTTCCGCAGGCCAGACATACGACCCGGAAACATCCGCCTTCAGCATTTACCTCTAACCGTTCCCGGACAGGCGGACGCGGAAGGGTGGCTCGCCGTTCCCTGGCCGGAATTGGCAGCGCCCCATTCGCATTGATTTGAATCGCCCAATTCCTCGCGCTGCGCGCATTTTGCCTGACGGTATGCGCTGGGCGAAATGCCGTAATGCGCGCGAAAACTCCGCCCAAATGCGGAAAAATCCTCAAAGCCTGCCCGCCGGCCGATTTCCGCCACGGGCAGGCGCGTTCCCGTTAGCATAGCCTCCGCTCTCGCCAACGCGCGGCGCACAATCGCCTGTTTGGGGCGCATCCCCGTGAACAGTTGAAATTGTTCCCGAAAATACCCTTCGCACAGGTGACAGGCTCTCGCCAAATCCGCCACGCGCAGCGAATCGCGTCCATTTTCCCCTTCCAAGCCCGTCTCCAACAGACGCAGCGCCGGCAAGATCCTGCATAAAGCCGTTTCCCGCGCCATGGCGTCCTGCGCTTTTTCCGCCGTGCCCATCCGCTTCAGGAGCAACGACAATTCCAGCAGCCGCACGCCCAGCATCTCCTCCGAAACGCCGTCGGGTTCCACCGCTTCCCGAACCAGTTCGCCAACGCAGCGGGCAATTTCGGGATATTGTTCCCGCCGCACGATCCCGCTGACACGCATGTCCGCCGTATACAGCCGCATTGCCAGCTCCGCCTTGAACAGCCCCGCCCAGGAAAGGCATTGAATCGGCAGCATCGACACGAAACGCCAC
>JAQXRL010000170.1 GCA_029218505.1 Eubacteriales bacterium
CTGATATGGAGGCCTTACTAAGAAGCGCGATTTATTCATATCAGTGATTATGTCTTCAATAGTCATGGAAGCGGGATCAGGCTTGTGAAGACGGTGTTCATCATATTGTTCCATAATCTGTGCGTCCATGATAGACTGGAAAAACTCACCATTTTTCAGATATCGATTAAAATCAATCCCGGTAACGTTAGAAAAATAGTTACTGATGAATAGATAGCGGTTAACGATATTCATATAGTAATGGCTGCCAGTCTTTTCAAATATCAGGTGAGGTGTGTTTTCAGTAACCTTTACACCTCTCCAGAATATGTCGTTAGTCTCAGAGGCTACAACGTCATTACAGAAATTGATGAGTAACGGCTCATCTGGATTCTTTCCCTCTGCATACATGATCGACAAGACCCAAAAACAGCAATCATATAGCAGGTTACTACTCGAAAGCTTCAAGTCTAGTGAAGATAACCGTGCTTTGATAAAACATACCTTATCAATTATGCTTTCAAAACGTTCAATTACATCGTCGGGATTGCAGGTGCTAACGAATCTATTGTAGAACACACGTATGACGTCGTCTTTAGAACTCACATGCGCATAGCTATATATTGGGATATACATCATTGCAAGCAAGCGTCGAATTTGAGAAAGAAGAGAAGTGATTTTGTCACGTTTAGTCTTTGTCTTACGGCTTTTGGGCAAAAGAACATCAACGACCTTTTCATATAGGTCATCATCTGTATTTAGCTTTTGCATAAATGCATTAGTCAAAGAATCGGTAATATATGCAGCTCTCTGAACGTCTTCCTTATTGAGTGGAACTATGCCGGAATTATAGCGTCGAAAGATTTCTTTTTTAATCCGATCTTCTTTTTCGTCGTCAAGTATGGGCTCATTCACGACACTAAACTGCAATACACGCAACTTAGTATTTTCAAAATCATCTTTGACGCTTTGCGGAAGTTCACTATAGCGTTTGTCTACGAAGTTTGTTAAGCAATGAAGTCCTTTCTCTTTTAGAGAAAATTTGTCATTTAAGAAGCGCCAAAGAGTCTCGTAGCGTTGACGCCCATCAATAACTTCAAGTTTGCCTTTAGACTGAAATAAAACTATTGGTGGAATTTCAGTACCTATCAGCATACTTTCGATAAAATAAGTCGCTTTCTCTTCGTCCCATACGTAGTTTCTTTGAAAATATGGACGGTAATCCACTTTCTTTGAAAAACGCTCACTCAAAAACAAAGATTGAACAGACATGAGTTTATTCTCTGCTTTTAGATTATCGCGAAAAATCTCAATAATATCGTCACACTTAAGATCAAGCTGACTCACGATCGCACCTTCTTTCAATTACCTCTCGTTCCCCAAGAGTCTTTTGTTCAAAGCCGTTTTCGTATTTATCGATTACAGATCCTCTGAAGAAAAATTCATTATTGTATTTCAGACGTTGCTTAACTAATCCGTCAAGAGCAAAACGGAAGATATCCTGCCAACTGTTGTCACTGTAAGCCTGCTTCATTTGATGCATACCTGGCAGCCAATCATAGATATAGCGGCATTCATCTAACGGAATTACATCGGTAAACATTTCTGTTTCCTTGGCCCGATATCGATATCTCCGAATTCCTGACGTTTTTGCATGCATTGGATAGGCTAACTGGTTGATGATGAAATCGAGATACATTCCTCCAAATGGTCTATCTAAGAATTGATAGAATACTTTTGGATCAGTTGCTATATCATAGATTTCTCTGATTTCGTTTTTCAATAGATCTGGTTGGTGTTTGAGACAAAAGAGTTTAAGCAGGCTTTTTGATGCATCGTCCCTATAGGGGTTGTCACCAGCGAACTCTTGCCATAAATTCTCAGTGACTCTATTTAGAGGCCTTCCCTTAAGTGCTCTTAGCATTGCAGCCCTACCCAAGGAGCAGTTTTCAAGAGCATTTACGTTTTCGTTGGTCATTGTGGGAATAGATAAGGTGCTCTTAATAAGGTCACCAAAGTTTCTTGAATTGACGAATCTTTGAGCGGGCATAGTAATCGCACATACGTCACAAAGGCACGCCGTTATGAAGTCGCCGTAATATTTGGTGAAATCTTGTTCAACCTTTCTTCGCAAACTAGCATAATGAGTGTTTTGAGACAACTGTTCCCATTGATCCAGTTTGACGTTAGGATAATACTTGGTGAATAGATACTCTGTAATACAGTCAATATGATCCGGTTCTACAACAGGTGGGCACGCAAAGTTAGTTATCAGTATCCCCGGGGATGCAAGTCGATGGTATTTGCTCAGAGAGGCAACGCATCTTAAAGCATGTTTAGACGAGGGAATCGCTCCGCATGCATCCAAATAAACAATATCAAATTTTCTTGGAGTATCACGAAAGAAAGCTTCGATGGGCTGCTTAATCAAACGCGGCTGAGGATATAAACCTGAAGTGCAACTGTTTAGAGCCTCTCGATACATATCTTTGTCATACTCAAAAGCCCAAATGTTCTGTGGAAGGATGCCGAGTGATATTAGTACATGGAAATCATTCTGCGGTTCGGGCCCAGATAAGTAGCAAACAACAAGATCGCTGGCGGATTTCGAGCCCACACATGAATCATGCAACCGTTCCCAGTGTCCTAAATAAGCAGTGTCAATTCTCTGTAGTTCATTTTTCAATTCTACACCAGGCTCAAAGCTAAGAGCATTATATAAATTGCGAACATAATTTCTTTCTACACAGCAAGCCTGTGAGCGATTATTGGTCAAGGACTCGACAGCATATTGTAAGGCTTTTTGACGAACAGCGTCTTTTTCAGGCTGTCTATAAGTAATATCCGTCATGTCGAGCACCTCCTGAAACATAATTTGGGATCAGAATATAATTCGACAAAAAACAACAATTAACCTGCTGTATCTATAATGAGATCCAGTATTTTACATTCGGATTCTTAAGAATCCATGTGGACTGAATTTATAGAATGAGAAATGCCAAAGTGACTTTAGTTTTTGTTCACAAAATTACCGGCGATAGAATTCGCCGGTGCCTTTAATTGCTACTTGATAAAGAATCCTTCTTCCGAGAGCCAATTACGCAACGCTTCATCATTCGGGCCAGTAAGTGTACCATATTTACTTACTGTATATTCCCCAATGCGATACGCAAATGTCGGCGCATTCTGATAAACTGGCGCGATGTCGTAGAAGTTACCGATGGCATTCACTAGTTCCTTACGTTTTTCCCCGGTAACGTTGAACGCGATCTCTAAAGTTGGGGATTCAGCGTGCGCGGCTAACAAGTTTGTTTGTCGATTACTTCGTGGTTCTCGTTGCCTTTTTTCTGGCCAGACTTCGGGCAATACACCTGCCTCGAACATGATCTTGAAGGTGATGGCCCCGTTCTGTGGTACGTCAAATCTGAAATCGATGAAGGGCAGCCGCTTGATCTCATCCGGGATTTCGATGTTCTTGAAACGTTTGACTTCCTTGCCGTCTACCATGAAACAGACCGGTACGGCGTCCCTGAGTTTTGCTGTGAGCTTTCCGCATTCCATTGTTTATAAAAACCCATTAGAACTGGATGTCACGAAGAAAAAGCTTTCGCAAAAGGCATGATGCCACAGAGGCGACTTCACGATGAATAAAGTGTGAGATTGGCAATCGCTCGAAGTCCTCTTTCGATAGCAACCACAAGCAATATAGCCTTCTGTGGTCAAACCACGCATTCAGCAGATGGTTATGACGGTTTTGCAAAATACTCCTTCGAAACGGTAAGCACACCTGAGAACATGCCATTTGGGATCCGTCGCCGACGAAACGAAGCACAAGAAGTGAAAGCCAACGCTGCCGCTTTTCTGTTTTCCACGCGGCGCACCGAACCATTCTGATGGGAAGATGCTGCTTTCGGCTGTCGAAAACAACGGCGCCACCCTGCGCAACGGATGTCTGCTCTCCATCGCCCTATAACGTTGATTGGCTTCCTTGTCCGTTCCGCTTCAGCGTCCCTTTTTTTCAGGTTCCTGCGATTCTTTTTGCACATAACTATTGACAGGACTTGGTTCTCTAGATATGATAATAAGTATCAATATTTTCATAGGGAGGCGAACCCATGGCTGGGAAATTTATCCGATATTCGTATGACCAACTCAATACTTTCTGTATGGATGCATTTGTCAAGTTTGGTTTCTCCCAGGACGAGGCCCGCATTATTACCGACGTCTTGCTGCTCTCTGATCTGTACGGCATCGAGAGTCACGGCATGCAACGCCTGGTTCGCTACCACAAGGGCATCGAAAAGGGCATGATCAAAATTGACGCCAAGCCCGAAATTGTGCACGAAACCCCTGTTTCCGCCGTAATCGACGCCCACGACGCGATGGGACAGCTGGTGTCCCATAAGGCAATGGAAATCGCCATTGAAAAAGCCAAGAAGACCGGTATGGCCATTGTTTCCGTACGCAATTCCAATCATTTTGGCATTGCCGGCTATTACGCCAAGATGGCATGCGATCAGGGACTGATGGGACTGGCCATGACCAACAGCGAAGCCATCATGGTGCCCACGTTCGCCCGCATGGCGATGATTGGTTCCAACCCCATCGCCGTGGCGTTGCCTGCCGAGCCATATCCCTTCTTCTTCGACGCTTCTACCACAGTAGTCACCCGGGGCAAGCTGGAAGTGTACAACAAAATGGAGAAACCTCTGCCCGAAGGTTGGGCGCTGGATAAGGATGGTCATCCCTCCACCGACGCCAAGGACGTGCTGAAGAACATTGTGGCCAAGAATGGCGGCGGCATTATGCCCCTGGGCGGCAGCACCGAAACTTTGGGCAGCCATAAAGGCTATGGTTATGGTATGCTATGCGAAATCTTCTGCTCCGTTTTCTCCCAGGGCACGCCCTCTTCTCATGTCAACGTTGGCGGCAAGAGCGGCACCTGTCATGGCTTCATGGCCGTTGATCCCCATGTATTTGGCGACCCGGAAGCGATCAAGGCGCATTTTTCCGCGTACCTTCAGGAATTGCGGAATGCTCCCAAGGCCGACGGGCAGACGCGCATATATACCCACGGCGAAAAGGAAGTGTTCGCCTACGCCGATCGCATGAAGAACGGCATTGATGTAAACATCAACACTGTAGCCGAAATGGCGGATATGGCCAGGTATTTGGGCATGGACAGCGAAAAATACCTGGGCAAGGTTGATGTTGCCGGCCTGGAAAGCAGTTACAAATAGTCTCATCCCAGCAAAAACCATGCGCATCCATTTCCCATACGGCGGCTCTCCTTCCCGGCGCCGCCGTATGGGATGGATAAGGCGCCATTTCCAAACCCTTGACAAAAAGCAGCGTTCGATCCGGACAAATCTGCGTTCGCCCATTTCCTGATTTGCCAAGGCAGAAAACTTCCGAACAAAGAAACGCGTCTCGAAGGACGCAGACATGCTCAATTCGCCGGCCTCTGCATACAAAATAGAGCCGCGCACTTTTTTGCACGGCATCCGAACATCCATGTGCCACTGCCATTCCATGGAAAAATCTGTGTCCTGAAAGCAAGTCTACAAAACCGAAATGCTGAAAGCCTCTGCACATGCGCGCTTCCATTTTCGTGCGAAACGAAGCACGGAACGATCCTTTGCCCTCTTCCGCTTGACAGATTGCCTGCGTTCTCGCCCGTCAAATGCGCCTGCGCAGCAAATCTCCAGGGCGCACTGCATCCGGAACGTCCATTTCATATACGTTGGATGGCACGGTTGCCGCCTCGCAGGCGGCCCCTGTTGCATCCAGGATGTTGGCCGCCACAAAAACACGGCCTGTCTTACCCGGCGAAAGCACTTCCAGCGCCTCTCCCGCCGCAAATTTGTTCTTAAGCGTTATGCGCGCCCTGCCATGAAGCACAGAATCTACGCTTGCAATGTACATGCATCCCTGTTCATACTCTCCCGAATCTCCAGGCATGTTGGCCAGCTCGCCAAAATAAAACCCCGAAGAATACGGTCTGTGACTCACGCTATCCAATTCCGCCTGCAACGCAGCAACATCCGCTGCTTTCCCCTCCAAAATGGCATCCAGGCGCATCCGGTACGCATTGACAACCGTTGCCACATAATATTCGCTCTTCATGCGCCCTTCAATCTTGAACGATTCAATGCCAATTTGAACCAATTGATCCAAAAATGCCAGGGCGTTCAAGTCTCGGGAACTGAACAGCGCCATTCCTTTTTCCGTTTCCTCCACCGGAAAATACATTCCCGGGCGGCTTTCTTCCACAACGCTGTATTTCCAACGGCACGGCTGCGTGCAACTGCCGCGATTTCCGCTTCGGCCTGTCAGAAAGGCGCTGATCATGCATCGCCCGGAATATGCCATGCACATTGCACCATGGACAAACGTCTCTATCTCCATGTCCCCCGGCAAACGACGGCGCATTTCCGCAAGTTGCGTCAGGGTCAATTCCCTTGCCGGTACAACGCGCCGCGCGCCCATGGCATAATACGCCATCGCCGCCGCCGAATTCATGCAATTTGCCTGCGTGCTTACGTGAATGGGAAGTTCCGGCGCGCTGGCATGAAAGATGGTCATGACCCCTGGATCCGAAATAATGCAGGCATCCACGTTGGCATCCCGCAACCGTTGGGCATATTCCGAAAGCGCATCCAATTCCTCGTCATGGGCATATGCGTTCACCGTAACATATACCCGCCGATTCATGGCATGCGCCTCGCGCGCGATATTTTTGATGTCCGCCATGGAAAAACCGGTTTTTCCGGCCCGCAATTGCAGCATGCTTCCGCCCAAATAGACCGCATCCGCGCCAAAGCGCATGGCAATTCGTGCCGTGGCAATATCCCCTGCCGGCGCAAGAAGTTCTGGCATGTTCGTTTTCTCCCGCGTTTTCTCGCCTGTAATTATAGCATGCGTTGATTTTTCCAGCAAGGTTCTTCACCGCGTTTTAACCACGGCCAAATGCGAAAGACGGCACGTTCAGACTGCAAAAAGAACCGCCGCGCATATTGCACGGCGGCAGACTGTCAAAAAGCGCAGAGAGCGCACGAGATGGATCCAGACCACTCGAATTCCAATCGTGGCCGGCGGCGTGTACAGCGGCCACGGGCGCTGATTTTACGGCCGGAATCCGCAGAATTTCCACAAAATCTGGAGCGGGTGGCCGTGGCGGGGTCGCTTGCTCCCCCGTCCGCCAGCTTGTCAAAAAGTCTTTTGGGACAAGCTGCCGCCGCGCATATTGCACGGCGCCGGCCGGTCTTCTGTGTTAACGCAGAAGATAATTGTCATACGTGCGTTGCTGAATCTCTATCGCCTCCGCCACGCCGATGGAATAAAGCGTTTCGATATAGGAATCGTATTCGTCAAATTGAATGCGCCCCATCACAAACTTCGTTTCCATCTCGTCAACATAGGTGTTGATCTCGCTAAGCAATTCTGCCAGGCGCGTGGAATCCTCCACGGTGGGCAATAGTACCGGCAACAATAGAGAACAATCGCATTCCGACCATATTTGGTTGGCCTCCGCCTGCTGCGGAAGCGCATAGTTGACCTGCTTTCGCGCGTCATAATCGTTCACGACAGGCGCATCCGAAGCCGGGAAGGCATAATGGATGGCCGCCTGATCCATGGACAATCCATCCGGATTCTCCGTGACCCATTCGGTGAAATACTTGTTGCCATCCGCATCTATCTCATAGCTTTCGCCCTGGATGCCCCAGTTTAACAAAACGTTGCCCTCTTCGCTGTAACAGAAGTCCAGCAGCGCCATAACCTCTTCAAGATGTTCCGTGTTTGCGCTGACGGCGGCGCCTTGGCCAACGAACTTGCGTACCAGAGGATCGTTGTCGGTATATGCCACGCCGTCATCGGACATCGGCTGACGAACGCCCGTCAGGTTGTATTCCGGCTGCACGTCCCGCATGAGGTTCAAAATGCGTCCCATTCCGCCGGATATCGCGCCGTAGAAGACTCCGCCCAGGTTTTGCGTCATTTTGTTTTGCAAGGTTGTGGTGTCCGTGGCCGCAAATTCAGGATCGATCAAACCCATTTGATACCATTGCGCCATTTTCATCAGGAATTCCTTATAACCAGGTTCCAGCGCGCCAAAGGTGATCTTTCCGGTTTCTGCGCTGGGATACAGCCCGCTGCGCACTTTCCATGCCGGCGCAAGGTGCCGGATGCCGCCAATGCCATCGCTCAAAAAGGGAATCTCGTCTGCGATTCCGTTGCCATTGCTGTCGCCGTCCCTGAACGCGGTCAACACCGCTTCCCATTCGTCAATGGTGGTGGGGTGCTCCAATCCCAGATTGTCCAGCCAGTCTTGCCGAATCATGAAACCGCTATAGGACATGGCGCGCGCATCCGGGAACACCTTTGCAAACATGTACACCGTTCCATCGTTGAGCGAAATCTGTTTTACGATTTCCGCGTTTTCCGGATCCGAAAGAAATGCGCTGTAATTGGGCGCCATGGACGGAATCAACTCGGTGAGGTCCAGAATCAAACCATTGCTGATCAGTTGCGCCGGGCCGCCGGACACATTGGTCCAGTTGTAATAGATGATGTCCGGCAGCTTTCTGGAGGCAATCATCAGGTTAAACTGTTCAGACAGCTGCGAAGAGGAGGGCTGCTGCCATTCGATGTTCACATTCAGGCGTTCTTCGATCCATTGCCAAGTAGGGCTTCTTCCATGCTCTGCATGGATGCGGCGGCTTTGCTGTCCAGCGATTGGAACCACGTGATTGTTACGCGTTCCTGTTCCGAAACAGCCGGGAAGGTTCCCCCCAAAGAGAGCAGCAGAAGCATTACCAGGGTTCGGGAAAGAGTCCGTTTCATGTTCTTTTCTCCTTTCTTTTATCAGACGCTGCTTTGCACAGCGCCTTCGCAGAGCCTGTCCGGCTCTTACTTTCCGCGCACAGCGTTTATTCTTTCACTGCGCCCACCATAATCCCCTTCGTAAAATACTTTTGCAGAAAAGGATAAACACACAGGATCGGTATCGTCGCAACAACAATCGTTGCATACTTGATGGTTTCGCCCACTGGTTCTTTGTCCAGCGACCCGATGTTGGTCATCATGTTATTCATATCATTTTCGATCAGGATTTCGAGCAAGATCAATTGAAGCGGATATTTTACCCGGGTGCGCAGATAAATCATTGCGCCAAACCAGCTATTCCAGTGCTCCACGCCGTAGAAAAGCAGCATGACCGCAACCACCGGCATGGACAAGGGAAGAATAATGCGCATAAGCACGGTGCATTCGTTCGCGCCGGGAAGCAGCAGAGCCCAGTACGTATCCAAAAAGAACAGACAGCATTGATCGCCCTGCTGGTTCCCATTCCCATCATATCCACCCAGCAAGGAACCGCGGTCGCTTGCAGGAACGTTTCACGGTTGCAGGATATCTTTGAATCCGGCGGTCTGATGGAACATGGCAGCCTTTTGATCGAAGCAAACGGTCAGAAAATTCTCACTTTGGGGAAGCCTGAATGCAATCATCAATGGACGCAGGACGCATATGGCGCCTTTTTCTTCCATGCGTCCAACAACCGTTCTCTAAACATCTCCGTCTCGGGCAGCAATGGATGGCGGTATCATTGCGCAATTTCCAGCGAATACTATCTTTCCGAACTGAAGCACACGCATCGCTTCATTTGTCTGATGCTGGGATTGGAATTGCTCGGCGGCGTCCTGTTCTCTTTTGTCATTGCCCGCGCAAACTACAATCCCTTAAAAACGCTGGTCAGCAAAATTCCCCGGAAGCCGCTGCCGCACGGCAGCTGCAATGAATATGAAGTAATCCTGAATGCCATGTCTGACATTTTGTCGGACAAGACCTCGCTGGCCGAGCAACTGAAACTGCAAAAGCCCATTTTGCGCGAAAGCCTGCTTCGGCAGCTGCTTGATGCCAACAACGGCGTTACCGGCAAATCTCTGGAAGAGATTGGAATCTTCTTCCAAAATTCCGCCTTTACCGTAGTCTTGATCAGCCTGTCCATGCCCACAAGCGACGAAAATGAAACCATAATGCATTATTCCCTGACCAGCATCCTGGACGATCGCTTCCGGCAAGACGCCAGGTGCCATACCTTCGCGTATTCTTCTGATATTCTCGCCATGATCCTGAATCTTGCAGCGGAGGATGTCCCGCATCTGACAAAGGAAATTGAACAATACATGATTACTTCCCTGCCGATACAGCCCATCATCGGCGTGGGGTGTTCCGTCTCTGAGCTTGCACAAATCCATCTTTCCGCCGAAAAGGCCAAAGAAGCGCTGGAATATGCTCTTGCCTGGCAAATCGCAGGCATTACCCGATATGACGAATTGCGCTTTTCTCCCAGCGCTTACATCCTGACGCAAGTGCAGGAACAGGAGCTCATGCGCTATCTGCGCGCAGGCGAAGACGCAAATGCCTGCGCGTTTGTCCGCAGGCTTTTGAAAGCGCCACCAGCCAACCGCTGATCCACATACGCTTGATGGCGTATTGCATCATCACGACCTATTTGCGCATTCTAAATGAATGGAAGACCCGCGTATCCATCCAAGATGACTTGGAAGAATTGAGCCAAAGCATCGTCTACGATGCATCGCCGAATCAACTTTGTGAAGCGCTTTGTGACATCGCAGTCAGAATCGCGCAGACGGCAGATCAATTCAAGCGCGATAGTTTCAATGGCCTTGGCGAAAAAATCCTGGAGATTCTCAAGACGGATTACACCGACGATACCCTTTCGCTAACCACGATCGCCCAAAAACTGAATATGAACGCTTCTTATTTGTCAAGGGTGTTTAAGCAAGAAACGGGAAACAGCTTTATCGACGTGCTAAACTGCCTTCGCTTGGATGAGGCCCGCCGTTTATTGCACACCACCGCAATGCCCGTGCAGGAAGTGGCTGAACGGGTTGGCTACACAAGCGCCAGTTATTTTATCAAAGTATTTAAGAAACATTGCGGAAAAACGCCCAATCAGTTCCGCACGGATGCCGAAAGCCATTGATCGGTTTTCTTTCGCCGCGCAAATGTGTTTCCAAGGCTGAATTGCCTGGTGAAATGCATTTCCCTGTCCGGAACAAATTCGCACTGTCCTCCGTTGCAAAAAAACAGCCATGCTTCATAAGCTTTCGCATGCAAAGGCTTATGAAGCATGGCCGGAACTTTTTACGAATAGGAATATGGATCCGCCGCGTCGCGCAAACCGTCTCCCAAGAAGTTAAAGCTCATCACCGTAATCACGATAAAGATTCCAGGGATCATCATCCAGGGATACAGCGCAATGTTGCGAATGTTCTGCATGTCCGATAACAGAATTCCCCAACTGATTGCCGGCGCGCGCAAACCAATTCCCAAATAGGACAGCGACGTTTCGCCCAAGATCATTCCCGGCACCGACAAGGACAGCGATGCAATGAGATAACTGGTAAACGTTGGCACCATATGCTTCATGATGATGCGCATGTTGGATGCGCCCACGACCCGGGCAGCCCGCACGAAATCCTCGTTTTTCAGGGAAATGAACTTGCTGCGCACCACTCGCGCCAAGCCTGTCCACCCCATCAGGGATAGAATCAACACCACGCAAAAATACGTCCTTAGCACCGGCCACGTGTTGGGCACCGCCGCCGCAATCGCCATCCAAATGGGAATTGTGGGCAGGGAAATGATAAAATCAATGATGCGTTGAATCACCATATCTGGAACGCCGCCAAAATAGCCGGAAATTCCGCCCAGGATCAATCCTAACACAAAGCTGACCAAGACCCCCACCAAGCCTACCGTGCTGGAAATCCGCGTTCCCATGAAAATCCTGGAAAGCAGATCCCGGCCAATGGAGTCCGTGCCAAACAGGAACATCGGAACGTCGGGATTCCCCGTTCCGAACAAATGCATATCTGTTGAAAACAGTCCCAGCACTTTGTGTTCGTCGCCGCGCACCAAAAACCGGATTTTTGCCCGTATTTCCCTGTTTTCTTCGTACACCGGCTGAAACGTAACGGGATCGTAGCCTACCTGTATTGCGTATACATATGGCCCGAGAAACGTACCGTTTTCATCGAACCAATGCACCTTTTGGGGCGGCATATACTTGTATTGCGCATACATGGTATTTCCATCATACGGCGCAAAGAAATCGCAGAATATCGCCATGGTATACACCATGATCAGCACGATCAGGCCAAAAATCGCAAGCTTGTTTCGCCGAAAACGCATGATCATCAGTTTTCCCTGGGAAAGCGTATATGTTTCTTCCCCTTTTCGGCGTTCGCTTTGCTGCCTTGCCTTTTCGCGAAGCTGTTGTTCCTTCCGGGACACTTTTTGCATTGCTCGCCCACTCCTTTCTCACATCGACTGGCGAATGCGCGGATCCGTACAGGCCAGCAAAATATCGCTAATCATTGTGCCTACCATCGACAAAGCCCCCAGGATCAACACAATGGATCCCGCCAAATACATGTCCTGATCCTTCAACGCGTTGGTGAGCAACGGCCCCACAGTGGGCAGATTCATCACAATGCCCACCACCGTGGAACCGGAAATCAGGCTGGGCAGCATCCAGCCCACAGTCGCCACAAAGGGAATCAACGCAATGCGCACGGGATACTTAATCAACAGTTTTCTATATGGAACACCCTTTGCACGGGCCGTTTTTACATAGGGCTTGGACAATTCATCAATTAGATTTGCGCGGAATGTCTTAAAGACTCCCGCAGTTCCCGTAACCGCCGATACCAGGAATGGCAACCATATGTGCTTCAGCAAATCCACAAATTTGGCAAAGCTAAATGGCGCATCCTGGAATTGCGTGGAATACAGGCCGCCGGCATAGCTTTTCGTGGCCAGGAAGTTCAAAAACAGCAAGAGCAAGGCAAGGAAAAACTCCGGAACGGACATGCCAAAAAAGCTTACGGCCGTAAAGGAATAATCCAGGGGGGAATAACGATGGGTAGCTGAATAAAAGCCCATGGGAAAAGCCAACACCCAAATAATGATTACGGAAGCCAGGGACAGCCCAAATGTATAACCCAGACGGCCCTCCAACAGGGAATTCACGGAACGGTTCCATTTGAAAGAATATCCCAAATCCCCTCGCAAAATGTTGGTAAGCCAGCCCCAGTATTGCTCCCAGAAGCTGCCGCCCACGTGATAACGTCGCTCCAGCTCGGCAATCATGCGCTCCGTTACTTCCGTGCCGCTGGCGCGCAAATTGTTGATGTACGTGGTAAGATAATCTCCTGGCGGCAGTTGTATGATGACGAACACCACAAAGGAGAGCACCAACAGCATGGGGATCAGCGTCAGTACACGCTTGATAACGTATTTGAGCATAACATTCCTCCTGGCCAATTCGAAATCGTCTGTCGCAACGAGAGGGGAAAATCCCCTCTCGCGCGTGGAAATGTCTTACTTGGCCGTTTCGTCCATCCAAATGGTCTCCGTGCGGTATCCCTGCAGATAGCGCTCGTTGGTGTTGTGGTAATCCGGAACATTGCGCATGTAGTTCTTCACCAGCATCAGGGAGGGCAGACGGTTACCGATGCCCAGAATGTACAACTGATCTTTGTGAATTTGGAAAATCTGCTGCAGCAACGCTTCCTGTTCGGCCGGATCGGTGGTGTTATACAGCGTCTGACCCAGTTCCCACAGCTTCTTCACGTTTTCGTCCGGTTCCACGGCGCCTTCCGCTTCGGGATTGTCCCGCCAAATGAGGTTGCCGGACATGTAGCGCAGCGGCCAATCGAAATACGCGAATCCCGTATAATCGTTGATGGTGGTTCGGGTGAGCGCGCCCATTCCGCCGCCGCCCGTAAAGATGGTAATGTCATATTCATTGGCTGTCATCAGTTCGCCCCACAGGCTGGGCGCAATCGCACGAGCCGTTACATTCAGGCCAACCTTCTGCCAGCATGTCGCCAGCATGTTGCCATAGTTGATCCAATCGTCAGAGAACGTGGGAACTTCAATTACCATGACGAATTCGCTTCCGTCGGGCAACAAACGGTAACCGTTGCTGCCGCGCGCGGTCAAGCCCAGGCCATCCAACAATTCGTTGGCCTTGTCCACATCATATTCGGTGTTGGCGGAGGACCAGCTTTCGTCATACCATGCGGAACCCACGCAGGGGCTGAAGTTGCGCTTTTCGGACACAAACGGACCCACCGTCAGCATCGCGGCGATAATTTCATCCCGGTTGATGGCGTAGGACATGGCCTTGCGGAAATCCTGCGTTTCCATGATCGCCCGCTTGGCTTCGTTCCGGTGCGCATGGTTGATGTGAATGTTCATGGCGCCGGGTTCGTCCCATTCCAGGGTCTTGATGGTATAGCCCTGTTCTTCGGCATATTGGGCAAACAGAATGTAATCGCTGGTGTTTTCAAACAACGCCGCATAGCCCATGTCGAATTCCCCGGCAATGGCCATCATCTTGGCCACATCCGTGGTTTCCACAATGTTCCACGTCATGGTATCGATATACGGCAGCTGGTTGCCTTCCGCGTCCACCGCCCAGTAATAGGGATTGCGCTCCCAAACCACCTGTGTTGCGGCGCTGGTATCGGTTTTGAGAATCCAGGGCGCCATGGAAGGCAGATCCGGATTGATGGACCGATCCACGCGGTCTTCGAACATGCTCTTCCAATCCGAAAAGCCCAGCGCGTCCAAATTCGCCTGCAAGGTTTCCGCATCCGCCGTGCCCTTGAAAAACTGCTTCATGTAATGGGCAGGATAGAAGATGCGGCCGTTGGAATTGCTGGCCATCTCCGTATAATAGAAGGGCTGACGCTCCGTAAAGGTAATGGTGAAGGTGTAATCGTCGGCAATTTCTATGGTTGCCGTTGCGTACTTGTCCGTTCCCAGCTTCGCCTCCGGATCGTCGGGATCCAGATATTGCTGGTAATCCAGATAGAATTTGAAATCCTGGGTGGTAAAGGGTTCGCCGTCAGACCACTTCAATCCCTTGCGCAAGGTGAAGGTGAAGGCGGTATAATCTTCGTTGGCGGTCCACTCGCTGGCCAGATTGCCCACGTAATTTCCGCCGTTATCCACCTTGTACAGCAGGCAGTTGCCGGCATAATCGCCGGCGTCCTCCATCGCCGCCGAACGGTTGTCCCAAGGCAGGTTCTGCACCCAGTTTCCGCCGTATACGCCAATGGTTTCGGCTTCGATCACCAATGGATTTTCCGGCAGACGTTCTTTTACCGCGGGTAACTCGCCGGAAGCTACCTTTGCGGCCAACATCGGCGCTTCGCTGTAGGTCACTTCCTCTGAAGCGAACGCCGGGGCGACCGACAGGAGCAACATCACGGCCAACACCAGGGAAATGAGTTTACGCATGTTTCCTTCCTCCTTGTTTCTTTGGGATATTCTTAGGAGCATTTGCTCCTTACCCACATGCCATCAGGCGTTTTTCACGCCCTTTAAGGAAAGTGCCGCATAGCGGATACAGCTGGTTCTGTGCCCTTCGGGCTGTTTTGGGTCTATGGGAATCAATTCCTGGCTGCATTTCGCGCATTCCGGCTTGGCATAGCGGCAACGCGTGTGAAAAAAGCATCCCGAGGGCGGATTGGACGGATCCGGCACCTCGCCTTCCAACGTTGTTTTGCGCTGGTGTTTGTCCCCGTCCAATTTGGGAACAGATTGCAATAGCGCCTCCGTATAGGGATGCATGGGATGTTCATACAGATCGTCCGTGTCCGCAATTTCCACAACCTTGCCCACGTACATAACCGCTACCCGGGAAGAAATATGCTTTACGGCGGACAAATCATGGGCAATAAACAAATAACTCATGCCGAACTCCGCCTGCAAATCCTCCAACAGGCTCAATACCTGCGCCTGCACGGACACATCCAGCGAGGATACGCATTCATCGCACACGATAAAGCGCGGATTCAGCGCAATCGCCCTTGCAATGCCAATGCGCTGGCGCTGCCCTCCGGAAAACGCATGGGGATATCGCGTAAGATACTCCGGCGGCAAGCCCACTTTCTTCATCAGCAATTCCGCTCTGTCCTGCAATTCCGATGGAGACGGCTTTTCAAAGATCACCAGCGGCTCCGTGATGATCTGGCGCACGTTCATGCGCGGGTTCAGAGAAGAATATGGGTCCTGAAACACCATTTGCATGTCCCGCCGGTGGGGCTTTATGTTGCGCATGGATTCTGCGGCCAGGTTCACCGTGGTTCCATTGCGCGTATGATACAGAATCTCTCCATCCGTGGGATCCAGAAGGCGCAAAATGCAATTCCCCGTGGTGGACTTTCCGCAACCGCTTTCCCCAACAAGCCCCAGCGTTTCCCCGGTATTCAACTCAAACGAAATATCGTTGACTGCCTTCACCGCGCCCACGGTTCGGGCAATGATTCCCTTGCTGCGAATGGGAAAATGTTTTTTTAATCCCTTCACCGTCAGAATTCTTTCCGCCATGCTCTCACCCTCTCAAAACAGATGACAGGCCACTGCATGTCCGCCGCCAAGTTCCCGCATTGCGGGCTGCTGTTGATCGCACGTTCCCTTTTTTGCCCGTTCACACCTGGCAAAAAACGCGCATCCCTTCGGCAACGTAAAAGTATCCGGCACGCTGCCCTGTATGCGCGCCAAACGTCTGCCCCGTACATCCGTCACCTGGGGAATCGATTGGAACAGCGCCTGCGTATAGGGGTGCAGCGGATTGC
>JAQXRL010000171.1 GCA_029218505.1 Eubacteriales bacterium
GGGGGGGGGGGGGGCCGCGGCGGCGCCCACGGGCGAACCGCGCTTTCCCCCCGCCGCCGGGCGGCGTCTCAAACAACGCGACCGCATTTCCGCCATCGCGGACGTATTGCAAAGCCTGGGCGGCGACGTAGAGGAACTGCCGGATGGCTTCGTCATTCGCGGCGGCAGACAGCTTTACGGCGGCACAGCAAACGCCCATGGCGACCATCGCATCGCCATGATGGCCGCGTGTCTGGCGCCCCAATGTCTGCATCCCGTATCCATTTTGGGCGCGGAATCTGTTGAAAAATCCTATCCAAATTTCTTCCAGGATATCGTGGCCTTGGGCGCACAGGTTGAAAGGAGCGTATGACATGAGTTCCTGTTACGGAGAAAACCTTCGGCTGTCCATCTTCGGTCAATCCCATTCCCCGGCCATTGGCGTAACCATCGATGGCCTGCCCGCCGGATACCCTCTGGACACAGACGCTTTGAACCGCTTTTTGCAGCGCCGTGCTCCCGGGCGCACCAATCTATCCACGCCCCGCCGGGAGGAAGACGCCTTCGAAATCCTTTCCGGCATGGCGGATGGCCGGCTGTGCGGCGCTCCGTTTGCCGCCATAATTCGCAACACAAACGTTCGTTCCAAAGACTACAGCGCCCTGCGGGACACCCCCAGGCCAGGGCACGCGGATTACACCGCTTCCGTAAAGTATTCCGGCTTTCAGGATGTCAACGGCGGCGGACACTTTTCCGGCCGGCTCACTGCGCCCCTGTGCCTGGCGGGAGGAATTTGCCTGCAACTGCTGGCGGAGGAAGGCGTTCGCATCGGCGCGCATGCCCTGCGCATTGGCGGCGTCCAGGATACGGCTTTTGACGCCGCGCACGTTTCCGAAACGGATCTGGATGCCATTGCCGGAGATATTCCCGTGCTGGATGCTCAGGCCGGAGAAGCCATGGCCGCCGCCATCGAAGCTGCGCGCGCCCAAGGGGATTCCGTTGGAGGCGTCGTCGAATGCGCCGCCTGCGGGCTTCCTGTCGGGTTGGGCGACCCCATGTTTGACGGCATGGAAAACCGAATCGCCCAGGCGGCGTTTGCCATTCCCGCCGTGAAAGGCATTGAATTTGGCGCGGGCTTTGGCTGCGCCGGCATGACGGGATCCACCGCCAACGATCCCTTCCGAATGGAAAACGGGCGCGTCGTTACGCAAACCAACAACCACGGCGGCATTCTGGGGGGAATTACTTCCGGCATGCCTTTGATCTTCCGGGTTGCCGTAAAACCCACGCCCTCCATTTTTCAACGCCAAAACACCGTGCGGCTATCCGCCATGGAAAATGCGGAACTGTCCCTGAAAGGAAGGCACGATCCCTGCATCGTGCCCAGAGCGGTTCCTTGCGTGGAGGCTGCGGCGGCCATTGCCATATACGACGCGTATCTTTCCTGGAAAAAACTGCATTAGAAAGGCGGCATCAACCATGGATTTGAAGGAATTGCGCAAGGAAATCGACAGTATTGACACCCAGATCACCAATTTGTTTTTGCGTCGCATGGACGTATCCGCGCGCATCGGCCAATACAAAAAGGAACACGGCCTTGCCGTATACGATCCCGCCCGGGAACGGCAAAAACTGCAGGAAATCGCTCAGAGCGTTCCTCCGGAAATGCGCACCTACACGGACAGCCTGTATTCGCTGCTGTTCGAACTGAGCCGGGCGCATCAACGCAGTCTGTCCACGCAGGAAAGCGCGTTGGAAGCCTCTATCCGTCAGTCGCTGCAAAACACTCCGGCTTTGTTTCCAAACCGCCCCATTGTCGCCTGTCAAGGCGTGGAAGGCGCTTTTTCTCAACAGGCCTGCGATAAGCTGTTTGAACGCCCTGGCATTCTCTATTTCAACTCCTTCGACGGGGTTTTTGCCGCCGTGGACAAAGGTTTGTGCCAATATGGCGTGCTGCCCCTGGAAAACAGCACAGCGGGCAGCGTCAACCGTATCTACGACCTGATGATGAAATACCACTTCCACATTGTTCGCAGCACGCGGGTGAAAGTTGACCATTGCCTGCTGGCCAATCCCGGCGCAGAACTTTCCTCCATTCGGGAAATCGTGTCCCACGAACAAGCGCTGGCCCAATGCGCGGACTTCCTGCGCACCCTGGGCGACGTAAAGATTACACCCTGTGAGAATACCGCCAAGGCTGCCCAAATGGTGCAACAATCCGGCCGCAAGGATCTCGCCGCGCTTTCCTCGCAGACATGCGCGGATCTGTACGGCCTTGTCTGCCTGGAACGCTCCGTACAGGATCGCGCCAGCAATTTCACCCGGTTCATCTGCATTTCCAAAAACCTGGAAATCTATCCCGGCGCAGACAAGACCAGCATCATGGCGGTGCTTCCCCATCGTCCCGGCGCGCTGTACAAGGTGCTTTCCCGCTTTTATGCCTTGGACATCAATTTGATCAAGTTGGAAAGCCGACCCTTGCCCAACAGCGATTTCGAATTCATGTTCTATTTTGATCTGGAAATTTCCGTATATTCTCCCCGTTTTTTGGAAGTGTTCCGGGATCTGGACGGGCTGTGCTCACAATTAAAATACCTGGGCAGCTATTCGGAGGTGCTATAGATGGCGCGTTTTGGTCTGATCGGCGAACATTTGGGCCACAGTTTTTCGCCGCAGCTGCACGCCATGATCGGCGATTACGAATACCGGCTGTATCCAATGCCACGGGAAGCATTGGGGGACTTCATGAGGCAGAACAATTTGGATGGCTTCAACGTTACCATTCCCTACAAACAGGACGTGCTTCCCTATATGTCCGAAATCACCGCCAGAGCGAAGGCCATCGGCGCGGTCAACACCGTGCTTCGGCGCCCAGATGGCGGTTATCTGGGCGATAACACGGATTACGATGGATTTGACATGCTCCTGGGCGCGGATGGGCACGCCCTTTCCGGCGGAAAGGCCATTGTCTTGGGCAGCGGCGGCGCTTCCAAAACCATACAGGCCGTGTTGCGGGACGCAGGTTTTTCTCCCGTGATCGTCGTCTCCCGTTCCGGCCCGAACCATTACGGCAATCTTCAACAGCATCAGGACGCCGTGCTGGTGGTCAACGCCACGCCGGTTGGGATGTATCCGGAAAACGGCGCGGCGCCGGTAGATCTGACGCAGTTTCCCAATTGCCGTTTGGTGCTGGACGCAATCTACAATCCCTTGAAAACCGCCCTGCTTTTGCAGGCAGAGGACTTGGGCATTCCCTGCCGAAACGGCCTGATGATGCTCAGCGCTCAGGCGGTGGTCGCTGCGGAACGATTCCTGGGACGAAAGCTGCCTGCGCAATTGCCGGAACAGCTCACGGCAAACCTTACCAGGCAGGCGCGAAGCATTGCTCTGATCGGCATGCCCGGCGCGGGAAAAACCACTGTCGGACGCAGGCTGGGTGAAATCACCGGGCGCAAATTCGTGGATATGGACGAGGCCGTTGTACAAAGCATCGGCATGAGCATTCCGGAATATTTCCGTCTGTACGGCGAAGCTGCCTTTCGTGAGGTGGAAACAAGCGTTCTGCGAACCGTATCCAGAGAACCGGGCATCATCCTCGCTACGGGCGGAGGCGTTGTCACCGTGCCGGAAAATCGGAACCTGTTACGGCAAAACAGCGCAATTCTTCTCTTGGAGCGAAACCTTGCGGATCTTCCCACCTGTGGACGGCCAGTTTCGCAGGCAAAGGGACTAAAAACGCTTTACGAGGAACGCAAAACCTTGTATAATACATGGTGTGATCAAAAATACGATCACAAAGACTTGTCCGTCACAACGCAACGCATCAAGGAGGATTGGTTATGAAATTTTTGATTATCAACGGCCCCAATATGAATATGCTGGGCGTTCGGGAACCCGAAATCTACGGTCATAAGACCCTGAAGGATCTGGAAGCCGTTATCTGGGCCTATTGCAGCGACAAAGGCGTGGATCTGGAATTCTTCCAGTCCAATTCGGAAGGCGCTATTGTCGACGCAATTCAGGAAGCGCTCAAGGACGACGACGGAATCATCATCAATCCTGCCGCTTATACGCACACCTCCATTGCCATTCCGGACGCCATCAAAGCGGTCGGCTTGCCTGCCGTGGAGGTTCACCTGTCCGACCTGAATTCCCGCGAATCCTATCGCAAGCATTCCTTTACATCCGAAGCGTGCATCGCAACCATTATGGGCAAGGGCTTCGACGGATATCTGGAAGCCGTGGACACGCTTCTCCAAGCATTGAAGTGAACAATTCCGCGCGCAATCCGCGCGGGTCTTGTCGGTCGTTTGGAATGGCCGCCCAAAAAATCCCGTCCCGCCAGTCAACGCAAAGAACTGGCGGGACTTTGTTTTTCTGTTTCTGACCGGCTCCGCTTCCGCACACGGGCGCAAAGCATGTCCAGCCGTTTCCGGCAGCTTGCCTTCAGCGCATAGAATCGTTCATGCGCCGGCTTAATCCGGAATGCTGACGTGAGGGCATTCCAGTTCCTTTACACGATATTCCGGCTTGGCCCACTGCACCGCATTGCGCAGCACGGTGCGCACGTCTTCGTTGTAGAAGGTGGGAACCGTTTCGTGACCGGGCTGGAAGTAAAACACCTTGCCCGCGCCTCTGCGATAGCAGCAACCGGAGCGGAATACTTCACCGCCGCTGTATCCGCCTAAAAATACCGTCACGTCCGGTTCGGGAATATCGAACGGCTCACCGTAGGTTTCCTCATGCTCCAGCTTGATGTATCTGCCCAATCCCCGCGCAATGGGATGAGAAGGCTTCGCCACCCATACGCGCTCCGTATCGCCGTTTTCGCGCCAGGTCAGGTTGCAGGACGTGCCCATCAGCAATTTGAACGGCTTGGAATGGTGGGCGGAATGCAGAAAAATTGCGCCCATGCCTTTCAAGACCTCCTGTTGCACCATCCGGGCAATCTCGTCCGGCACGTCGTTGTGGCCAACATGTCCCCACCAGAGCAAAACATCCGTGTCTTCCAAAATTTCCTGGGTAATTCCGCAATTCGGATCCTGCTGATACAGACACCGCACCGTTACATCATCGCTGCGCAGCGCGCTGGCAATTGCCTCCGCCATGCCCTGGGGATATGCTTCCTGTACCTTGGCGTCCGTCAGTTCCTGAATGCGTTCATACCAAATCGTTACCCGCGTCATTGTTGATCCCTCCTCATTCAAAAAAAACTGGTTTTCCCGTTTTGCTGGATGTATAAATGGCCTCCAAAATCTGCGTTACAACATATGCCTGCTCCGGCTTTGTAATCAATGGCTTTGCATCGTCCCGCACGTGATCAATCCACATTCTCGCTTCCAGATCCGCCGGCGTCGCATCGCCAGAACCCGTGTAAAAATCCGCGCCCCCTGCCTTGAGCTCCGGCAGCGTGGTATACATGCGGGAATACTTTTCTCCATTGATGCGCAGGCGATTGCCTTCCGGCCCCAGCATATCCGCGCCGGCCTTGTCGCCGCACAAAATGGTCTTCGCTTCGTCCACCAGCAACGTGTTCAGCGCCCAGGAACTCTCCAACACCACCGTAGCGCCGTTTTTCATCCGAATAAAGCCAAACGCGCTGTCTTCCACGGTAAACTTTTTCGGATCCCAGCTGCCCCACGCGTTAGCGGCGTTTTCCGTATCCGCCAATTTGCGGAAAGTGCTGCCCACTACCATGGCAGGCTCATAATTGTCCATTTCCCACAGCGTTAAATCCAGCGCGTGGGTGCCAATGTCGATCAGCGGACCGCCGCCCTGGTTTTCCGCATCCAGAAACACGCCCCATGTGGGCACGGCGCGCCTGCGCACCGCTTGGGCCCGGGCATAGTAGATTTCGCCCAGCTCTCCCGCTTCACACATGCGCTTCAAATACATGCTGTCCGGACGAAAGCGGTTCTGATAGCCAATGGTCAGTTTTTTGCCGGTGCGCTTGGCTGCATCCAACATCTTCTTCGCTTCAGCGGAATTGATCGCCATGGGTTTTTCACACATGACGTGTTTTCCGCTTTCCAACGCATCCACGGTAATGAAGGAATGCTGCTTGTTCGGCGTCAGCACATGCACTACGTCCAAATCCAGTTTCAGCAATTCCTTGTAATCGGTGAACACCTTTGCATCCGCCGTGCCGAAATCCGCGGCGGCTTTCCGCGCGCGCTCCTCGATCAGGTCGCAAAACGCCACCATTTCCACATCGTCCAATTTCTTCAAAGCCGGCATGTGCTTCCCGTTGGCAATGCCGCCGCATCCAATAATGCCGATTTTCAGTTTTTGCATCCAAATCCCTCCGGTTTTCCAGATTAGAATTAACATGAATATTGTAGCATTTCCCATCGGCATATGCTATCATTTCTCCGACAAAAAACATCAATTTTTTGCGGGGGATGTTTGCCGGCATGCAATTCAGGGAAGAAAAACGTCAGCCCTACGGCAGCTTTCAGCATTTGTTTGAAGCAATGATTTGCCAACGGCAGGGCCCGGGACGCATGGCGCATCCACATTATCAACAAACTTACGAAATACTGTACGGACTGGAAGGTTGCTGCAATGTTTTGTTGGGCACGCAGACGCATGTTTTGCACGAAGGCGACATGGCGCTGTTCGATCCCATGGAGCTGCATTGCGTCGATGCAACTTCTTCCTTTTGCAAATATGTGGTATTAAAATTCGCCAAAGAATTGCTCTGCCCCGGGGAACGTTCCATGGATGAAGCGCGGCTGTTTCTGGCTTATGAAAACTGCCCGGACGTGCACCGGAAGATTTTTCCGAAGGAGATGCTTTCTGGGGAAATCCCCACGCTGATCCTGCGCATGCTAAAATCGTTCCAGGAAATGCCGCTGGGGTTTGAACTCAGCATTCGCGGAGATATTGCCCGCCTGTTTGTCTGGATTTTGCGCAACACGCCGCTTCCAGAAGGCGGTGCGCCTTCGCTGAATGCGGAAGATACGCGGCGCATGCATCAGGCGCTGGAATACATTCGCGGCAATTTCCCCTTAAACGTAAGTCTTTTGGAAGTGGCGGAACATTGCGGCATGGGATATTCCGGATTTTCCCGGCTGTTTGCACGAACCATGCGCATCAGTTTTCCGGATTACATTTTGCGCCGGCGCTTGGAATACGCGGATTTTTTGCTGGCAACCACGGAAAAAAGCGTTACGGAAATCGCCATGGAAACGGGCTTTTCCTCCATCAGTTACTTTATTCTGCGCTTTCGTCAACAGCGCGGAATCACGCCGGCACGCTTCCGCCGGCGTTTTTCCGCCCCGATCCACGGCGGCACAGATTAATTTTTCAAAAATACGCCAAAACTGTTTTTCTATCCCCCTAAAAATGGTATACTAATTTTTGTTAGGAGGTGTTCTTTATGTATTGCGTAAGGAAAATTCAAGAAGATCTATTCTGGGTTGGCGGCAACGACCGGCGCTTAAACTTGTTTGAAAGCGTATACCCCATTCCCATGGGCATTTCCTATAACGCTTATCTTTTGTTGGATGAAAAAACGGTGCTGTTTGACACCGTGGATCATTCCGTCAGCACCCAATTGTTTGAAAATCTGGATCATCTGCTGGCAGAAAGGCCGCTGGATTATGTCGTCGTCAATCACATGGAACCCGACCACGCTGCCACCCTGGGCGCAGTCCTGAACCGTTTCCCACAGGCTACGGTTGTCACCAGCGCCAAGGCCGAAAAGATGATTCATCAATTCTTTGACGTAGACCTTGCCCAGCGCCTGCGCATTGTGCAGGAAGGCGACGTTTTGGAAACCGGACGTCACAAGTTCACCTTCGCCATGGCGCCCATGGTGCATTGGCCGGAGGTCATGGTGACATACGATCTGACGGACGGCATTTTGTTTTCCGCCGACGCATTTGGCACCTTTGGCGCCATTGAAGGCAGCATCTTCGCGGACGAGTGCAAATTCGACATGGACGAAGCACGCCGGTATTACACCAATATTGTGGGAAAATACGGCACGCAGGTCATGTCCATTCTGCGCAAAGCCGCCAAGCTGGACATCAAAATGATTTGCCCGCTGCACGGGCCCGTCTGGCGCAGGGACATGGGAAAATTCATCGACAAATATGTCCATTGGGCTACCTATACCCCGGAAGAAAACGGCGTGCTCATCGCATATGCCTCCGTGTATGGCGGCACGGAAAACGCAGCTTCCATTTTGGCGGCGCGACTGGCGGAAATGGGCGTTACCAACGTGCGCATGTATGATGTGAGCATCACGCACGCCTCTTATCTCGTATCGGAAGCCTTCCGATACAGCCATATCGTGTTTGCATCCACCACGTACAATTCCGGCATTTTCGTGAACATGGAAAACCTGCTTCACGACATTGCTGCCCACAACCTCTGCAACCGCACGGTTGCCTTCCTGGAAAATGGTACCTGGGCCGCCACCTCCGCGAAAAAAATGCGGGATCTGCTGTCCGGCTTGAAGGGAACCACCTTCCTTTCGGACACCGTCAGCCTGAAATCCACGGTAAAACAGGCGCAAAACGACGCGATCACCGCTTTGGCGCGCGCCATTGTGGACTCCATGCCCAAGGAACAGCCTATTGACCATTCCGAAAAGGTGGAAAACAACGCTTTGTTCAGCCTCAGTTACGGCTTGTTTGTGCTGACTGCCCGGGACGGAAACAAGGACAATGGTTGCATCATCAACACCGTAACCCAGGTAACGGACACGCCCAAGCGCATCACCATCGCGGTAAACAAGCAGAATCTCACCCACGACATGATTCTCAAAACGGGACTGTTCAACGTGTCCGTGCTCTCCACGCGCGCGCCCATGGAAGTCTTCCGTCATTTCGGCTTCCAGAGCGGACGCACCGTCGACAAGTTCCAGGACGTGGATTTGCAGCGCGCGGAAAACGGCGTATGCTACGTGCCATGGTTTTCCAACGCGTACGTTTCCGGCAAAGTGATTCAGACCATTGACGCCGGCACACACACCATCTTTCTGGCGGATGTGACCCAGGCCGTCTCGTTGAACCGGGAGCCTTCCTGCACCTACGCCTACTATTTTGAAAACATCAAGCCCAAGCCGCAGCCCCAGCTGGAGGACGCGCCCAAGAAAGGCTATGTATGCAAAATCTGCGGCTACGTTTACGAAGGCGACGAATTGCCGCCGGATTTCATCTGCCCTCTGTGCAAGCACGGCGCGGAAGATTTTGAGAAAATTGGCGGATAGGAGGAGATCCCATGCCTCGAGCCGACAGGCAGGTTACAAATCGGGAAGAAATTTTGAAAATCATGGACGGTTGCGACGCGCTTACTTTGGCGCTGATGGACGGTGAATATCCATACACCATTCCCATGAATTTCGGCTGGGAGGATCAATCCGGCCAACTTGTGTTGTACATGCACGGCGCGAAGGAGGGAAAAAAGCTGGAACTGATCCGGCAAAATCCCAATGCGGCCTTCAGCATGAGCAGGAACCATCGCTGCATTCTTGGGAAGGTTGCATGCGCATCCCTGTTTCAATACGAAAGCGTATGCGGACGCGGCAAAATTGAAATTTTGGAGGACGACGAGCGCATGCATGCCTTAACGGTTCTGATGCGCCAATATGACCGCACCCAGGAACATGTCTTTACGCAAAAACACGCAGCCGCCGTATCCGTTCTCAAGCTAACCGTGGAAGAATTCACCGGAAAGCGCCGGGAACAAAAATAACAGCCACACGATTCCAACCTCAAGGTCAACACGCAAAACGCCGGCCGCTTTCCCGGAAGCCGTCGGCGTTTTGTTGTGCGCCGAACAGGCGTTATTTCAGCTTGTCCAAATAGACTTTTGGACAAGCTGATGGACGGGGAAGCAAGCTCCCCCGCCACGGCCGCCGGCCACGATTGGAATTCGAGCGGCCCCAAGCCCTCTCGTGCTCTCCCTGCGTTTTGCGACCGTCTGACTGGGAACTTGAAGAAAAAGCATTCGCAAAAGGCGACGTGGCTCCACGACAAATCAGAAAGAATCCCCGAAAAGGAAATCTGCAAAGCAAATCGTGTGCTGAACAACACATTCAACGCCCTCTTAAGAGAGCCGCCACAAATGATACGCCCCAGTGGTTCTTGGTCAAGCCACACGTTGAACGGATGGTTGTGATTCTTCGCGGTTCGCGCTGTCATTCCGGCGCCAGGAGCCGAAATCGATATGCGATTTTGTGCCGCAGATGCCGCGTCTTTTCCCGGCAAACCGGCTTTATTCATCCTCCGCCATGCGATAGCCCACGCCAATTTCCGTAAAAATGTAGATGGGCTCGTTGGGATTCGGCTCGATTTTCCTGCGAATGCTGGCCATGTGCACACGCAAAATCTTGTTGTCCCGGCTGGCAGAAGGCCCCCACAATTCCTTGAGAATGGTGCGGTATGTAATCACCTGGCCTGCATGCTTGCCCAGCAACGCGACAATTTTGAATTCGTTGGGCGTCAGATTTGCATCCTGGTCGCCCAAATACACCCTGTGTTTGCAGTAATCAATGCGTAAATCCCCCACCTGAAACACGCCGTTCAGGCCGATTTCCGAATTTTGCGAAGTCGTCCGGGTATGACGCAATGCGGCTCGAATGCGCGCCAACAATTCAATGGAACCAAAGGGCTTGGTAAGATAATCATCCGCGCCCATATCCAGGGCAAGCGCCTTGTCCTCCTCCATGCTTCTGGCGGAAATGACAATAATGGGCGTGCTTGTCCAACTGCGGACGCTGCGAATAATCTCGTTTCCATCCATGTCCGGCAGCCCCAGATCCAGCAAAATGCAGTCCGGACAGTGAGAAGCGATCATCTCCAGCGCCTTTTTCCCCGTGTCCGTAATGAGGACATGGTATGCGTTCGTGCTCAAGGCAGACTTCAGAAATTTGCAAATTCCCGCATCGTCTTCCACAATCAAGATTTTGTTGCGTAATTCAATACTCATCGTCATGGTCCTCATATGGCAGCCAGAAGCAAATGCTTGCACCGCCGTGTTCGTTGTTGCGTGCAGAAATATTGCCTCCATGGGCACGAATGATGGATTGACACACGGAAAGGCCGATCCCCATGTCCCTCCGGTCATCGGATGGGCTTTTGGAATTTCCGTGAATGTATCCGTCAAATGCATGAGGAAGAACTTGCGGCGGAAAACCCGCGCCATCATCGTCAATGGAGAAGATCACCCGATCGTCCTCACAGACGATCTTCACATCAATGCGCGTCGCCGTTTCTCCATGAATCACCACGTTTTCGAACAAATTGATCAAAACCTGCTCTATCAGCGTGGCGTCCATGTCCACCAGCAAGACTTTGTCGGGTTTGGATACGGAAATCGGGATCGAACCGTAACTTTTGCGGAATTTCGCAATCGCGCTGCCCAAAATCTCCTCGATGGCCTCCGAATCCTTCTTGAGGCTCACGCCTTCTCCGGTGAATTTTGTGACAGAAAGAATATTTTCCGTAATGCGAACCAGCCATTGCGCGTCTTTGTTGATTTCCTTCAACAGATCCTTGCGCTCATATTCGGAAAGCGCGCTGTCCTGCATCAGCAAGGAGCTTGCTCCCAGGATGGAGGTCAATGGCGTTCGAATGTCATGCGAAACCGAACGCAAAAGGTTGCCCCGCATCTTCTCTTTTTCCATCTCGTACCGCAATTGTTCCTGTTTCTTGATTTGCGTTGTCAGCGTACTGACGATCAGCGAAACCAGCAACATTACGGCAAATGTTGGCGGATACCCGGATATTGACATGTTGAATTCCCAGAATGGATAGGTAAACATGTAATTGACGCAGAAGACGCTGATGCCGGACGCAACCACGCCATAAAGATAGCCGTCCGTAAATCGCGCAATCAAAACCACCGCCAGAATAAAGATGGATACCGCAAAGGGATTGCTGGCGTCCAAATAGTTGGACAGCACGCTGCAAACCAGAATTGCCGCCACAAAAACGCAAATCATGATCAACAAATTCTTCGCGATTATTTGGTGTTTCTTGATCTCCATGCCAATGCTCCGTTCAACCATCGTAGGAATGCTTGCGCTCCTGGGCGCTTCCGATCGCCGGTTTCGTCCATTCGCGCCTTTCCGAATTCTATTATACCATATTTTTCGCAGATGCACGAAAAAAGCCCTCGAACCCCCGTTTTCTTTCCGGAAAATTAGCATATGTTGCATATAGAGATGATATTCCAACCGCATCGTTGCCAACGGGATTTTGTTGAATTATTATCCCCTGTATCAAGATCATTTTCAAAATGCAGTTTTTATGGTATATTTCACACATTCCACGTCGGTATTCTCCTCATTTTTTAGGCAAAAAGCACTGTGCTTTGATTATGTGTCCTGTTTTCTGTTCTTTATCACTATTGAATTTCTGTTTGTTTGTGCTATAATTTTCCAGGCGTACAACCTACTTGCAAATCGCTTTCGGAGGGTTTTATCATGATTTCAAATCAACTGCCGAAATCCCTTTCCTGGGCAAACCGTTTTCGCAAATACGCCGGCAATCCCATTTTGCGCCCGCAAGGCCAAGGCTATTGCGCAGACGCAGTGTTCAACCCCGGCGCCATCGTGCATGAAGGCCGCGTGGGACTGTTATGCCGCTGCATCAACATGACCGTACCCCATGATACGGACACGTGGAGCGTTTCCACGCTTGGTTGGGCGTGGAGCGACGACGGTGTGAATTTTGTCATGGATGATCAGCCCGCCATTGCGCCGGAACCCGGCAGTCCCTATCGGGGAGGGTTTGAAGATCCTCGTCTGGTAAAAATTGAAGATACCTACGTGCTTACCTATACCGGCGTGCGGGGAGATTATCATCGTGTTGAAACGCCCGGCATGATGGCTTTGTCCAAAGACCTGAAGCAATGGGAATTCCTGGGAGAAATTCTGCCCGGACGCGCCATCGCCATCGTCAACGAACGCGTGGACGGAAAATACTGGGCGTATTGGGGAAACGACAAAGACATGCATCTTGCATGGACGGAAGATTTGCGGCATTGGCACACAACGGACAAGCCGGCGTTTTCCTCCCGCCCCGGATATTTTGACGAACAACTATGCGAATCTGCAAGCGCTCCCATCGTCACAGACGACGGCATTCTTCTTTTCTACAACGGCGCCATGAATCCGGATTCCGCCAAAGCATACGCCTTTCAGGTGCTTCCCCAATATGCGGCGAGCATCCAAACCACATGTTATGCCACAGGCTGGGCGTTGTTCGACCGTCAAGATCCCACGCGCCTGATTGCCCGCTGCGATGAACCCATTCTCCGGCCCACGGAATTATACGAATTGTTTGGCATTTCGAACTACACGACGTTTTCTCAGGGATTTGTGGAATTTCACGAAAAAAGTTCCTGTATTACGGTTGTGCGGACATCAAAATTGCCGTCGCCATTGCGGAATAGGCGCACCTTTTTGGGGCGCGACGTTGACAGACGGTGCGATTTTTTTGCCGCTTGCGCCCGGACAAATACAAGCACGGCGCATGCGCCGCCAATCGTTTTGTGCATAGAAAACCGGCATGCATGGATTTTCTTCCTGCATGCCGCAGACTATCGAAACACGCAGGGAAAGCACGAGAGGGCTTGGGGCCTCTCAAATCACAATCGTGGCCGGCGGCGTGTACGGCGACCACGGGCGCTGATTTTTTCCCTGGAACAATCTGGAGAGGCTGGCCGTGGCGGGGGAGCTCGCTTCCCCGCCCACCAGCTTGTCAAAAAGACTTTTGGAACAAGCTGCGGCCTGCATGGATTTCTTTCATGCAGGCCGGCTATGTTTCAGAAAATTCCGCGCTACAGGGAAACTTCTTTGCCCTGCGCGGCAGATCGATAAATTCCATCAATGATGCGCATGACATTCAAGCCTTGCTCCACAGAGTATTCCGGCTGCGCCTTGCCCTGCAGCACATCGAAAAAGTGCCTCAGATTTGCGCCATGGCCTTCTTCCCGGTTGACAAATCTCGGGGCAATATCCACCACCCGATCGCCTACCTGTGAAAAGATTTCCAGGGAATTGTCCCGCCATTCCGCGCCCGCGCGATTGCCCAGCAGATTGACATACCGTGTCTCCCGTTTGATGTTGGAAGCCCAACTGCATTCCACCTGCAAACAGGCGCCGTTGTCAAACCGCACAAAGCCCGCCGCCAGGTCCTCTACGTCGAACACGCCGTTTTCCACGCGTTCGCCGAAACCGGCATGGCGGCTGTCCGGAGTCGCCATGTTGTCCGCAAATTCCCGATATGCAACGCCCGTGGCGGTAACCGGCCTGGGATTTCCCATCAGCCATACCGCCAAATCAATCATGTGAATGCCCAAATCAATCAACGGTCCGCCGCCTGCTTTCGCCTTGGTGGTAATCCAGCCGCCCCGACCGGGAATTCCGCGCCGGCGAATCCAGCCGCAACGCGCAAGATAAATCTTCCCCATCGCGCCCGCGTCCACCTGCGCCTTCAAAAATTGTGACGTTTCCAAAAAGCGGTTGTTTCGCATAACCATCAAAACGCGTCCGCTTGCATGGGCTGCCTCCGCAATTTCCTCCATCTCCTCCGCATTTCGCGCATCGGGCTTTTCGCAAAACACATGCTTTCCTGCGCGCAACGCCTCCACAATCATCGTCTTGTGCAGGAATGTTGGCATGCAGATGTCTACCGCATCGACGTCCGGAAGCGCCAGCAACTCTCTGTAATCCCGGAATATCCTGGGCGCGCCCGTTTCCTTTGCCCGTTCCGGCACGCTGTCACAGGCCGCGACGATGCGCACGTCCGCGCATGCCGTCAACGCGGGCAGATGCAGCTGCCGGAACGCATTTCCGCAACCAATCACGCCCAACCGGATGCAATCCGCCATTGTTCACCCTCCCTTAATCCGAACAGCGAACCGCACCTTTGATGAATCCGCCCGCATGGGCAATCATGTCCTCGTTGCCCTTGTCGAATTCGTCCATGGCGTAAATGCGGTTCGTCACGCCGGTAAACTTCCAAATGCCCCTGGAAAGCAGCATCATGCAGCGCTCGCACAATCCCGCCTCGTAATCAATACGGCGCTCGTGACAATTGATGGTTGTAATCGCCTTGAAATTCCACAGTTTATAGTCGATGCTGCGGAACGAATCGTTGTGATATCCGCCAATGCCCAATCTGCCATGGGCCGCCGTGAGATCCCCGGCCAATTGCAATCCATCCTGTGTGCCGGTGAACTCCATGACGTTTTGGAACCCCATGTTCCAAAACCCATCGGGATGGCCATCCCGGGACAAATCCGTTTTTCCCATGGTGTCAAAATTCATGATGAAACCCTTTGGCAGCGCATCCGGCGCATACGCCTGCGTGGCCCCAAAGCGCAGCGCGTTGGCGCGGGCTTCCTCCCGCTTGTCGATGGCCACAATATCCCCATATCCCATGGCCCGAAACAGCGAAATAATTCCCAAACCCATGTATCCGGCGCCCACCACGGCAATGGAATCGCCCAGCGTCTGGATGGGATTCTTCATCGCCGCGCTCAACAGACAGGCCAACGGCTCCGCGATGGCGTCCTCATCCTGAAGATTGTCCGGCACATGCACCGTTTTGCACGGCTCCATGACGATATATTCCTTATATCCGCCGCCGCCAAGGCCCGTCACCCGGTCGCCCACCCGAAACCCCTGAACGTCTCTGCCAACTTCCGCCACCACGCCCACGGTTTCATGTCCAAACATTTCTCCCGGCTGCGCCACCGACCATGGATACCATTCGGAATGGCACATTCCCGTATATGTCACCTTTACAAGCAGTTCGTTGTCCCGAATCTTGGGGATGGGAATTTCCGTGACCTTGCTCTTTCGGGGGCCCGTCATGACAATCGCTTTCATGGATTTTTCTTCCTCCTGCTCCATTCGATAATAGAATTATAACATATCTGTTTTGCAACGAATGAGGAGAAAACCCATGTTCCATGGGCACAAAAACGACTTTTTGAAAAATCAAGATTGCGTTTCGTCGAACGTGGCCGCCATATATTCTCTGGGGGAAACGCCCGTGTATTTCTTAAACAACCGGGCGAAATAATGGGCGTCATAATATCCGGACATCAGCGCCAGGTTTGCCACAGGCATATCGTCCCGGTTTTCCCGGGCGCAGCGGCAGGCATATTCCAGCCGAAGATGGTTCAAATATGCCACGGGCGTCATGCCCATGTCCTGTCGAAAGCGCCTGCGCAAATAATCCGTACAGTAACCAAATTTGCTTTCCGCCTCTCCGATCCGAAAATCCGGATCGGTATAATTTTCAATGATATGGTTTTTGAATCGTTCCACTTCGTCGTCGTAATTGGCCTGGGACAGCGCGCAGCGCACGTATTCGCACACCGCGCAAACCAGCGTCTCCGCCATTTTTGCCTGATCGGCCCGATGGTGCGCCCGAAGCGCCATCAGCAGGATGTGTTCCACGGTCTTTTCCGCGTCGTCCTCCAGCAGCATCGCCCTGCCGTCCGTTTGCACGTCAATTCCTTCCGCGCCCAGGAAAATATCCCGGAATCGCGCCTGCGAATCCTTTGCGTGGGGCATGCCGGCAGGGATGCATTCGATTGTGCCCGCATGAAAAGCATAGCGCTGCCCGCCAAGAGTCGTGGTTCCGCTGCCCGAAAGCGTCAGAATGATTTCGTCGTAGGGATGAGCATGTTCCCTGGCATGGGCGATATAGCCATTGGCGCTGCCGATGGTGATAATTTTCACGTTCTTTCGCCCCCAATTTCCATTTCCGATTGCATCATACCATAGTTTGCCAAGCCGGTCAATTGCATTCCGCCGCCGCCCATGCTATAATCATGAAATCAAG
>JAQXRL010000172.1 GCA_029218505.1 Eubacteriales bacterium
ATTGGGCATATACTGTTCCACCAAAGGATTCCACTACAACAGCACGCCGTCGTCAATGGCGCCGACAACGCCGCCCGGGTAGGTGTTGAATTCGCTGCGGAACAGATCCGGCCAATCGCCGGAAGCGACAATGGTGTTGAAGAAGGTGCCGTCATCTCCCTCCGGCGGGCTGATGACCACGATGTCCACGCCGGTCATTTCCTGGAATTTTTGAATGACGGGATGCTGTTCCATGTCGTCGTAAACCTGACTGCCGGCGAATTCCATGTAAATGGTTAACTGCTCTCCGGAATCTGTCAGGGGCAGCGTGGTGGGCTCGGCGGCCTTTGCCAACGCCAACGTCTTTTCTTCAAAGGAAGGTTCTTCCGCAACCGCTGCGGAAAGGGTGAGCGCCATCAACAGCGCCAGGGCCAAAACCAGGATTCTCTTCATGGGGTTGCCTCCTTGCTTTGTTGGATGCAACCATGTTACCATCTTGGAAATCCAATGTCCAGCCGCAGATTCGCGCATGATCCTCCAAATGCGTTGTTTTTCCATCCGCATTTTCCGAAGGAATCGCGTATTTCCGTTCTTTTTTCGATGGAAATGCTTCGGGTTAGGGCTGCTTTGTCTGGTTTTCCCTGTCTTTTCCGGGCGTCGTGCCCAAAATGCGCTTGTATGCACGAATAAAGGAATCCATGCTTACATATCCCACTGCTGCGCCGATTTCCGAAAGATTCATGTTTGGATGCTCCGCTAGCATTCCTCGCGCAGCCTTGACGCGCGTGTGATGAATGTAATCCAGCATGCCGATCAGCGTGGTTCGCTTAAAGGTTCTGGAGACATAATCCGCGCTATAGCCCAACTGAGAGGCAATTTGCGATACGTTCAAAGACGGGTCCGCATATTGGCGTTGCACAATGTCGATCACCTGTTGCTTGAGGCTGTATTCCGCGTCCTCTTCCGTCTTGTCTTTTCCGTCCTTGCGCAGCAAAACGCGCACTTCCTGTGTGAATGCCTGGATTGCCGCTTCCATATCTCCGCCCCGGGAGGCGTCCATGAGAAAACGCTTTACGGCCAGTTCCAGCGTGTCGCTTTGGCGATACAGACAGATGGATTGCCCGGGCATGGGATCCTGCAGGACGGCATGGGTTTCAAAATCCATCCGGCGCAAGCAATCCGCGGCGGAACCCTGCGCGCGGCAAACACTGCTGATGCCCACCATACAATCCGCGACAAAATGCTCCCGAACCAATTGCACAGCGCTGCACAGGCGATCGGTTACTTCCTGCATGGCCGAAGGCAATGCTTCTTCCATTCGAACCAGCAGCATCAGGTCGTTTCCCTGCTGATATGCCTGTGAACGCCAAAGGGGATGGGGTTCAAAATCGAACACATCGCGCATCAGCGCCATTTCCTCCGCAGGCGTGCAATCTTCCGAATAATCGATCAGCGCGACGCGGGCGATGCAATAATAGCCTCCGCCGCCCAAGGGCATGTCGTCCCAATTTTCCGACTGGAGCATTTGACGGTACAGGTCATAGTCCCGCTTCATGTGTTCATCTAACGAATCCCGATTGGTCAGCCGCCGCTTTTCGTCCGCGGCCTCGATCAGCTTTTCCCGCAGCACGGCATATTCGTCGTTGCCGGCGATGTTTCCCTGAGCCAGCGCTACCAGCTGGCGCAACGGGTTGAAATTATATACGGCAAAGGCATAAGACAACAAACCGCAGGCCACGAAGCATGCGGCCAGCAATGCGAACGTGATTACGCGAAGATTCTGCAGCTGGGTAAACAATGCCTTTCGGGAAATGGCGTTGATAAAGATATCGTCCGTGATATCCGAACAAACATAGGAAATCAGATATCCGTCCTGTGCAAATTGCCCCTCTGCATCGCACATTTGCGCCGCGTTCAGAACCACGGGCACGTCTCCAGACTGATAGATTGCTTCAAATCCGCTGCCATATACCGCGGACCACTCTTTTCCGTCCGGGGAAACGGGACGGAGAATTCCGTTCAGGTATGCCGAACGCAGTTTGATCATCAGCGTTGCGCCGCGATGCGCATAGCCTGTGGATAATGGCGTGATATAGTAAACATCATCCGATCCGTCCTGATGCACGCGCATCCACGCGGCGCTGCTCTCGGTTTGGGCGGCGTTCAAGAATTCCGCATAGGAATCGGCGGACAAATTCGAATACACCTGGGCAAAGGGGAGCGCACGACTGGAATCCACGATGTATCCGGAACGGCGCAGATACAGGCACATGCCGGAGGTGCTTTCGTTGGTTACCGTAACGGAACTGCTCATCAACGCGCGAATTTGTTGCATTTTCAGAACGTGATCGGGCTGCATCATGTCCGCATCTACGTCCGCCAAATTTTGCACGTATGGTTCGTTGGAAAGCATTACCGCAATGGTATTGTATCTTCGCGCCTCATAATCCAACGCGCG
>JAQXRL010000173.1 GCA_029218505.1 Eubacteriales bacterium
ATTACGCGGGGCAAGTCCTTGCGCTTGGGATAGGCGAGGGAATGAAGATAGCGGTTGTTTCGAAAAACCACGCCGTCGCAGAAGCGCATGTGCAGGGTTGCGTCGCTGAAACAAAGGAAGGTATTGTTCTCGACGGTGATATTTTTGTGATAGCAGGGCGCATCCGGCGCGGATTCAAACTGAGGCGCGGCTGTAATGGTAGCATCTCCGCCGCAATAGCCGCAGTTTTCAAATACGTTGTTGCGAATGCATACGTCGCCGACAGGGCCGGATTCATACCAATATGTGGTGTCGCCGGTAAAGTCGATGGCGGAGGCGCAATTATAAAAATGGCAGTTCTCCACGAGGGTTTTCCGCCAGGAGGACAGCAGGAATCCTCTGGGCCGGTTGCGGCCGGTGCGGCAGCGGCGAATGGTGATTTCGGGCATGGCTTCGTGGTCTTCCAGGTGGTCGCCTGGTTGTATGGCGTCCGTTTCGCCTTCTACCGTGAGCAGGATCTCCTTGCCGTCCGCAGAATATGCGGCTTCCAGCACGAGAAGGGTTCCTTTTTTCGCCACGGTGTGTCCGCGATATACCGTCAGCGTGGCGCCGGCGCGATAGATTCTGTGCCAGGCCAGAGATTCTCCGCCCGGGAAATCCAGCGAAACGGCGAGTTTGTTGCCCTCTGCGGCGGTGACGGGCGTGAAATATCCATGGAAGTTGCCGCCGTCATCCAACATGTTTTCAAATACGCAGTCCTCGATGAGCAATTTGCCGGAAAGGTTGATCATATGCACGCCGTCTGCGTTGATGGAAACCAGTTCGTTGCAGCCGTCGTCCACCTTCAGCACCATGTCCCGCACGGTGAAATCCCGGCAAAAATAGCCATGGATGCCGAAGCCGGCCACGCGCTTCATGCGCACATGCTCTACCACCGTGTTTTCGCAATCGCAGGCGTAGATGCCCGGGGTGGCTCGACTTTCGTGGGTGAACGCCAGCATTTGCCCCCGGCGATAGGATGCCGGGAAGTTCCCGTGCCAGATCACCGTGCCGTTCGGGCCAAACTCGCTGCGCAGGCGTTGAATGGCCAAGGGCGGATTTTTGCCCATCTCTCCGTTGGAACCGATCACGGCCAAAATGCAGCCTGCGTTGTAGGCGGGCGCGCGGGTAACGGCATCGAAGGGCTGCAACAGCATGTTGCCGTTGTGCGTGTCGCATTCCCGGTCGCCGTCTACGGGAATGATTTCGCCATCCCGATAGAGACAAGGGAATCCTTCGCAAACCTTCAGGGTCAAGTGATCCTGGTCTGCATCCAAAATTTCAGCCTGGGTGTATGCCGCGCGGCGGTAATCAATGGTAAAATTTCGCAGCGTTACATTTTGACAGTTTTCCAAAAGAAAGGGGAGAATGCGCCCGTTGAACAGAAGGGTCGCGCCGCCCAGATCAATGGTTACGTTGCGCAGATTGCGCAGCTGAAAGGCCACGGGCACGGTTTCTTCCAGGATGATGTGGGAGCGCGGCTGCGTGTCGCTCAGCTCGATGGTATACAAGGATCGATCCGCGAGATATTCACTGTCGCTTTGAAACACGATTCCAGGTTGAAAAAGCTTCGCCATGGATGATGTCCTCCTTTGCTGGTTGCGTATTTGCCACATTATAAATCGTAACAGGCCCTTAAAACAATAGGAATTCTTCAAAAAACTTGGGAAATACCTGCAAAGCGGACCAAACGGGCCAAATTGCGGAAAAATCCCACTGCAAATCGATTCTTTTCATTGCTGCGCAAAAAGAGCAATGTTATACTCAAACCACTTCAAAGGGAAAAACCAGAATAGAAGGCGGCGTGAAAAATGCAACAGCGAAAGACAAAAACGGTCGTTTTGAAGAAAGTCCAGAAGCGTGGAACGCGATGGCAGCGATTCTGGCGATATCTGCAAAGCAATTATCAACTGTATTTGCTGATCCTTCCGGCGCTTTTGTGCGTGATCCTTTTTTCGTATGTGCCGATGTATGGCATTCAAATTGCATTTAAGGATTTTCGCCCGGCGCAGGGAATTGCGGGAAGTCAATGGGTGGGCATGGAGCACTTTGTGCGTTTTTTGCGAACGCCGCTGTTTGTTCGCGTGGTGCGCAACACCCTGGGCATCAGCCTGTATTCCCTGTTGGTAGGATTTCCCGTGCCGATCTTGTTGGCGATTATGATCAACGAAGTGCGCAGCAGGTGGTTTCAGAAAACCGTGCAAATGATTACCTATGCGCCATATTTCATTTCCACGGTGGCCATGTGCGGCATGTTGCTGCTGTTTCTGTGGGAGAAAAACGACCAGGCCATCAAATCCGCCGCCAACATCCCCGGCGTGAAAACCGCGCTGGTCAACACCTTGAATGTGTATGACATCCTCAACGCCGATAAATTTATCGTCGTCAAG
>JAQXRL010000174.1 GCA_029218505.1 Eubacteriales bacterium
TCTTGGGCGGTTTGCGCAAAGCGCGGGATAGCCTCGAATCTCCAGCTGCATCGCAGAAGCCGCATTTCCGAAAGATTTTGTATAGAGGCGAAAAAGCCCAGCTTGCCCAAAAGACTTTTTGACAAGCTGGCGGACGGGGAAGCAAGTGCCCGTGGTCGCCGTACACGCCGCCGGCCGCGATTGGAATTCGCGTGGCCCCAAGCCCTCTCATGTTCTCCCTGCGTTTTTCGACAGCCTGAAGGTCTTGAATCGCGGAGAAATCCTAGTCCTTTTGGCAACAGAACAGCTTTTCCAGCGTCCATATCAATGCCCGAAAATCCAGCGGTTTTGGAAGAAAGCCATCCATCCCGCTTTCTTTTGCCTCGTTTCGATCTTCCTCGAATGCGTTGGCAGTCATCGCAATAATGGGAAGGTGGATATGCAGTGGATTCTCCAACGCCCGAATGCGCCTGGCTGCCTCATACCCATTCAAAACGGGCATCTGAATATCCATTAAAATCAAACTATAGTAGCCGGGTTCCGCGCAAATCACCTTCTGCATCACTTCTCCGCCATCCGACGCAGTTTCAATAACAAAACCGTAGTCTTCCAAAATCTCTTTGGCAATTTCCTGATTTAGCGCATTGTCTTCCGCCAACAGAATGCGCTTTCCTTGAAAACACAGCGTATTTTCGAAAGGCAAAACTTGCTCGGCCCTTCCTTGCTTTTTGCGTAACGCTGTCAGCAGGGCGGCCTGGATGTCCGACCGGAATACCGGCTTTGAGCAGAACTCCACAGAATACCTGTCGTTCACCGTCATCGCGATTTCGGTCCAGTCATAGGCTGTGAGAACGATGATGGGCAAAGGATCTTCCGCAGCGCTGCAAATCTGCTCTACGGCGTCCGCTCCATTCATATCCGATAGTTTTTGGTCGATCACATAGACCTGAAACGCATGATGCGCTTCCAATGCCTGTCTGGAACGGATTTTCGCTTCCTCGCCGGATTCTGCACCTTCTGCCTCCATGCCCAGTTGTGCCAGTGCTTTCACGGTGCTGGTGTTTGTCTCGCAGTTGCTGTCCACGACAAGCGCTTTTGCGCCTTCCAATTCTCGAATTTTTTCGATGCTTGCAGCCGCGGTTCCCAACTTCAGCGGAAGTTCAACAATGAATTCGGTGCCTGCTCCCTGCTTCGTAACAACGCGGATGCTTCCGCCCATGAGGTCAATGATGTTCTTTGAAATTGCCATTCCCAACCCGGTTCCCTGCGTTCCGCTGACGGTGGACGTGTGTTCCCGTTCGAACGGATCAAAGAGCTTGGAGACGAATTCCGGGCTCATGCCAATGCCTGTATCTTTCACACGAATTTCGAATACGCCCTTGCCGTCTGGCGAATTGCCAAGCTGCGAGATTTGTACAAAAATCGAGCCCTCAGCAGGGGTGAACTTGATGGCGTTGGATAACAAATTTAGAAGCAGCTGCTTTAACCGCATCTTGTCGCAAGATACATTTTCGCATGTATCATCTGCAATTTTCATATACAGGCTCAGCTGCTTCGTGCAGATCTGGCTTCCGACAATGGACTTAATGTCATGCAATATGTCGGATAGGCATTCTTCCGTTTCTTTGATTTGAATTTTTCCATTCTCGATACGACTCATGTCCAATACGTCGTTGATCAATCCCATCAAATGATCCGCGGAAGAAATGATTTTTATCGCATATTCCCGCACGCGTTCACGGGAATCAATGTTGGACAACACCAGCGTTGCAAATCCGATGACGGCGTTCATGGGCGTGCGTATATCGTGGGACATGTTGGACAGAAAGATGCTTTTGGCGCGGCTGGCGCGGTTGGCGGTGTTTACGGCTGCCTCCAGTTCCTGGTTGATTTTTTTCTCTTTGCTGCGGTCGGAAAGAACAATAATATACTTTTTCTTGCTTTGAATCACTCTGCACAGCACTGTGATGCGAAACCAACGAATTTCCCTGGTTTTCTGGTGGACATATTTCCGCTCCCATTCATCCTGCTGTCCCGGAGGAATGTCCTTCATTAAATCCAGGATGGGAATCGCGTATTCGTTTCCTTCAAGCTTTCTCACAGACCAAACGTTTGCGCGAGCTTCTTCTTCTGAAATACCAATGAGTTTGTCAATGTTTGGACTCACATAATCCACGTGCAGATTGTCCGAATCCAACATCAAAAAAATATCATCTACGTTGTTTGACAATGTCGAGAACAGTTCTTCGCGATACAGGATTTCAATATCCTTTGCCTTCAGCGTCTTCCTTCTGTTGTGCTCCAAAAGAATCAACAGCGCAATGAACAGACTGGCTGAAATCGTGATCACCACGAACATAGTAATGGTTTGGAGTTTGTTCATGCTGGCGTTGACCACGTCTGCCGGAACAAGGCCGATGATCGACCAATTTTCGACGTCCATGCTTTCAAAGACCAGATAGGAACTTTTCCCGTCTAACCGGACAAGCGTGACGCCTGTTTTTTCTGCCTGAATCTCTTGTATCAAATGCGAAATGTCTGCGTTCGTCATGTCGGACCGTTCCCGGAGCATGCCGAAAAGATTATATACGCTTCGGCTTTGTTCGTTTGCATTGTCAACCAGCACCCGTCCATCCGAACAGATCACATAACTCTTTGCTTCCCCTCCGAAAGCGGATATTTCCAACGCTTTTACCATATCGTTATTGTTGAAGGTGATCGCCATCGCCTCGTATTCCATTCCGCAATACGTTCCCGGCGTGCATGGTATCGCAAACACCATGATTTCCGATTCTCCAATCTGCACCGAGGTGGTCACGATCTCTTCGCCATTCAGAAACAGCCGCGTCAGGTTCTCCATGAGAATCAGATACCCTTTTTTGCCTGCAATCGTTCGGTATTCGCCTTCCCTCGAAAGGAATAAGAAGTCCGTAAACCCCATGTCTGCCTTTATGTTTTGCACATAGGTTCCAACCATCGCTTCATCGGAAACATCGCGCAGATATGGAGCCCACATTTGCATGGCTTCCCAGTTCTGACGCACCAGATTGTTGAGAGAATGATTCACCTGTTCGTAAATTTCCGTCAAGTGCCCGGCGCTTTCCTTGAAGATCATTTCGCGAATAAACCGCAAGTATCGCATGCCGAAGAAGACAATTGCCACCAATACAACGACAACCGCCATTCTGAAAAGAACCCTGTGCGTCCCCCTGCTGCGAATGTTTTTTTCCCGATTGATATGTGCGTTCATTTGTTTTCAATTGCCCATTCTATTGATCTTGCTGGAGAATGGTTACATATTCTGTAGGCTTCTCCATTTGCGAACCGTTCGACAGCGCTGCCATCAGGTGATCAGCGGCTTTGCCGTCTACCGGCTGCAACATTTCACGGATCGTATCCGGCATCGGACATCCGCAAAAGATCTCATTTTCAATGGCTCCATCATCGCCCAGTAGCAATACGCTGTACGTTTTCTCTTCTTCCAACGGCATTCCGTTCATCGTTACCGCGGCCAGCGCAAAGGTTCCATCCCCTTGCGCTCGTGTTACGTATTCCATGCCGCTGACCACGGGCAGCAGGTCTTTATGCCGAACCGGATTTGCGCCATTTTCTTTCACATCCACCAGCCATTCCATGACCTCGCGTATCTCCGCGCCCGTCATTTGTGCGCTTCGAAGCTGCGCACGATTGCACACCAGCCAGTTGAGCTGCTGCTCGGTATAATCACCGGCATATACCGATGAGGTGATCAGCGTGGAATAACCGATCAGCGCATCGCTTTGCAATTGCTTGCGCAGGGTGTTGATCACTGCGGAAGCAGCCGGATTTCCATGGGAAGTAAAGGCATAATCGTAATTCGTGTTCAAGGATGCAACAATTTTGTCCTGCGTTGGGGACGGCGGCGTCACAAGCTGTTTGTTAAAATCTTCGAACGCTTCTTCCGGGCCATACTCTCCTCGAATCATTTTGGATGCCACATCTTTCGATATCGCAAAAATTTCCGTTGACGCCAGCCGTTGATACAAATGGTTCGCCTCAACGCATTCTTTTGCGGGCGCAAGGCTTTCACGAAGTTCAATTCCCACGGTTTCATTGTACGTAATCACGGTCGACCCGGCTGCCGCCATGCTTTGTCCTTCTTCACTGAACATCATCTCAAGAACCTTCAGGATGATCGCTTTTTTGGCCGGATCCTTTTCCACATCCTTGTTTACCGCGACCTGATAGATGGGATACGTCAGGAGCCAGTTATCGTCGGCAGTTTCTCCATAAAAGGGCAACATGACACAATGAAGATTCTCTTCCGTGCTCAAAACCACGCAGTCATTGCCTGTGCCGCGAATGATTGCGCATTTTCCGTTGAGAAAATCGCTTTTCATGTCGCGAAAATTCATTTCTGTGTCCGAAGGCCTTGCGTATGTATCCTTCAAGAAGCGTTCGAACTTTTCAAAAACCGCATTCCAAACCTGTTCATCCAGGGCTACCTGTTCGTCATCTTTCTCGCTCTCATACTCAATGCGCCATTTTACGCCTTTCAGGTTCGTCAATTCGGGAATGGCGCAGCCCTGCATGATTTCCAGGCAGCTATAATCTTCCGAGTAGTCGTTTTCAAAACATCGGATCCCGTTTGCTTCAAAAACGCTGCAGGCTTCCGCAAATTCGGCATAGCAGGTTGGAAGTTCCACGCCGCAAGATTCAAACACATCCAAATTGGCAAGAAACCCGTCAATTTCCGCGCACATTGGCAACCACTTGATGGCGCCATCGACATCGCGATTGTTCTCAATATAGGCGGAATAGAACGTACCCACCAATTCCGTTTGACTCATGTCCAACAGCTGCCCGTTGATCTTGGAGGCATCGTTCAACGAGAAACGCCTGCAGGTAAGGATGTCCGGAAAATCGCCATGGGCAAGCAAATTTTGATAGAAGCTTATGCTATTGTACCCCACAAGAAAGGTAAAATCCACATTCGGGAACTGTTCCTCCAGCCATGGCGTTAATTGCTTGCTCATGGACTTGTCCCAAAGATACATTGTAATGTGCGTTGGACTCTCCCTTTTCTGAAAATCGCAGGCGGTCATGGTTATCATCAAAAGAATGGTGAATACAACTGTGCAAATTCGTTTCATCATGCGCTCTCCTCACTCTTCGTCCAACCCTGTTGTCCAAATCAATTCCGTTGTTATTTCCGGCACGTGAAGAATCCCGTCGTGCTGTTCTAACCAATCAAGAAAGATTTCTTCCCAACATTCCGGCAGGATCTTCTCGTCCGAAACGATGAGAGCATCCCCTTGGGCGTTTTTCAGACTTCCGGAAAAATACGCAACCAAATACATCTTTGCCGGATCGAGCGCTGTTCCGTCCATCAAAGAACAACCCAGCAACCGCTCACCCGGCGCATGCCATGGCGCAAAACGCACTTGCAATCCGGATGCCAGGACGTATTCGTGACTTTGAGCATACCCCAAGCCGGATAATATGTCCATAATCTGTCTGCCGCTCAGCATTCCGCAGGCAATTCCGCATTCGTCCTGACTTGTCGGAACGATCGGGGAAATATCGTTCAGCGTCTCTTCCGTGATTGCTCCGGAATAAATCCGTCCCGTAACGCCATCGCTTCCATATCCCGAAAACACCAGCGCGATCGGGGCGCCAGTTGCTTCCCGATACATATCTCCCATCAATTGCACGGTTTCCAGCTTGGTAAACGTGCGCTCGGCAATGCCGTATGTTTTCTGTGTTGGGGTTCCTTGGAGAAAATCATCCCGTGCTTCGTCGGCGGCGCGCAACCATTCCTCCGTATTCATTTTGCCTTCCAACAGCAGTGCGGCATTGTCTCTCAATGCCCACTCTACCACGCCGACGCCATCTGTTCTGGCAAGAAAGAAATTATGGATGATGTGCTGTTCTTCAATC
>JAQXRL010000175.1 GCA_029218505.1 Eubacteriales bacterium
CGGATGATCCGCTGGTGCTGGGTTGCGTGGACGCGCTGAACGCCATCGGCGTGCCGTGTTTTGGTCCTCGCGCCAACGCCGCCATCATCGAAGGCAGCAAGGCTTTCGCCAAGGATCTCATGGCCAAGTATTCCATTCCCACGGCGGAATACCGCGTGTTCGACGACATGTCGGAAGCGCTGCGATATTTGGACACCCAACGCGCGCCCATCGTCATCAAAGCGGACGGTTTGGCGCTGGGCAAGGGCGTCATCATCGCCGAGACCATTTCCGAAGCCCGGAAAGCCGTCGTTTCCATGATGCAGGACGGCAAATTCGGCAAAAGCGGAAGCCGCGTGGTCATTGAAGAATTCCTGACCGGGCCCGAGGTCAGCGTCTTGTGCTTTACCGACGGAGAAACCATCGTTCCCATGCCCTCTTCCATGGATCACAAGCGCGCCCTGGACGGGGATGAAGGCCTCAACACCGGCGGCATGGGCACCATCGCCCCCAATCCATGCTACACCGACGACATCGCGCGACAGGTCATGGACACCATTTTGCTTCCCACCATCCGCGCCATGAAGCAGGAAGGCCGCACGTTCCGCGGATGCCTGTATTTCGGCCTGATGCTGACGCCCAAGGGGCCAAAGGTCATTGAGTACAACTGCCGGTTCGGCGACCCGGAAACGCAGGTGGTGCTGCCGCTTTTGGAAAGCGACCTGTTAAACATCATGATCGCCACCGCAAACGGAACGCTGAAGGACGCCGACGTGCGCTTTGCCGGAAGCAAGAGCGCCTGCTGCGTGGTGGTGGCCTCCAAAGGCTACCCCGTGTCCTACGAAAGCGGCTTTCCCCTGGAATTGCCGAGGCCCGGCGACGGCGAAGAGATTTACGTTGCCGGCGCAAAGCTACGGGACGGACAGCTGATCAGCGCAGGCGGCCGCGTGTTGGGCGTCACCGCCACGGCGGATACCCTGCAGGGCGCCATTGATCGCGCGTACGCCCTGGCCGGACGTGTTTCCTTTGAAAACGGATATTATCGCCACGACATCGGCGCAAAGGCACTTGCCGCAATGGAGGAGCGTGAATCCCATGGTGTATAGAATATACGTAGAAAAAAAGCCGGAGCTTGCCAATGAAGCCAAGGCGCTTTGCGGCGATCTTCAGGAGTTTTTGGGAATTCAGAATCTTGACCATCTTCGCATCGTGAATCGTTACGACGCGGAAGACATGGATAAATCCCTGTTTGAACAGTGCATCTATACGGTCTTTGCGGAACCGCAGTTGGACATCGCCACAGAAACGTTGGACGCCCAATCCGCCAGAGCCGTGTTTGCCGTGGAATTCCTGCCTGGTCAGTTCGACCAGCGCGCCGATTCCGCCGCCCAGTGCATTCAAATCATTTCCCAGGGCGAACGCCCCACGATTCGCACGGCAAAGGTGTATTTGCTCTACGGCAAGCTGACGGAGGAAGAAGTTCAGCGCATCAAGAAATACGTCGTCAATCCCGTAGAGGCCCGCGAGGCATCCCTGGAGCCTGTGACAACGCTGAAAACCAAATCCGAAATTCCCACGACCGTGGAGACGCTGACCGGCTTTACCGCCATGAGCCGGGATCAACTGGCCGCGTTTCTCAAAAAATACGCCCTGGCCATGGATTTGGACGACATTTCCTTCTGTCAACAGTATTTCCTGGGGGAAAAGCGCGATCCGACGATTACCGAAATCCGCATGCTGGACACCTATTGGTCGGACCACTGCCGCCACACCACCTTTTTGACCACCATCGACGACGTGCGCTTTGAGGACGGGCTGCTGCAAAGCGCTTACGAGGACTATCTCGCCACCCGGAAGGCTTTGGGACGCACGAAGCCCGTATGTCTGATGGACATCGCCACCCTGGCGGTAAAATACCTGAAAAAAGAAGGCAAACTGGACCGGCTGGACGAATCCGAAGAAATCAACGCCTGTACGGTAAAAATTGACGTGCGCGTGGACGGAGAAACCCAGCCTTGGCTGCTGCTTTTCAAAAACGAAACCCACAATCATCCCACGGAAATTGAGCCCTTCGGCGGCGCGGCCACCTGCATCGGCGGTGCAATTCGCGATCCGCTCTCCGGCCGTTCTTACGTATACGGCGCAATGCGCGTGACGGGCGCGGCCAACCCCTTGCGTCCCGTTTGCGAAACGCTGCCGGGCAAGTTGCCCCAGCGCAAGCTCACCACCACGGCGGCGGCGGGCTACAGCTCCTATGGCAACCAAATCGGCCTTGCAACCGGCCTGGTGGACGAGATTTACCACGACGGCTATGCCGCCAAGCGCATGGAAATCGGCGCGGTCATCGCGGCGGCGCCGGCAAAGAACGTGCGCCGGGAGCGCCCCATTCCCGGCGACGTCGTAATCTTGCTGGGCGGACGCACGGGACGGGACGGCTGCGGCGGCGCGACGGGTTCTTCCAAATCCCATACGCTTTCCTCCCTGGAAACCTGCGGCGCAGAGGTGCAAAAGGGCAACGCTCCCGAGGAGCGCAAGCTGCAGCGTCTGTTCCGCAACGAGGAGGCTTCTCTGCTCATCAAGCGCTGCAACGACTTCGGCGCGGGCGGCGTCAGCGTGGCCATCGGCGAACTGGCGGACGGTCTGGAAATCGACTTGAACGCCGTTCCCCGAAAATATGAAGGCCTGGACGGCACCGAATTGGCCATCAGCGAATCCCAGGAACGCATGGCCGTGGTAGTATCCGAGGGCGACGCGAAACGCTTTCTGGCATTGGCGGCGGGGGAAAACCTGGAGGCCACGGTGGTGGCCCGCGTAACGGAAAATCCACGCCTGGTAATGCGCTGGAACGGCAACGTCATCGTGGATATTTCCAGAGAATTTTTGAATTCCAACGGCGCGGAAAAACACGTGTCCGTCGTAGCGGAAGCGCCCAAGCCCTATGCGAAGGAGATTCCCGCCGATTTTGTCCAAGGCTTTCATGCCCTGGCGGACGATTTGAACGTTTGCTCCCGCCGGGGGCTTTCAGAACGCTTCGATTCCACCATTGGCGCGGGCACGGTCATCATGCCCTTTGGCGGCGTGCGGCAGCTGACGCCCAACCAGGCCATGGTGCAAAAAATCTCCGTAGAAAAGGGCGAAACCGACGATTGTTCCCTGATGGCCTGGGGATACAACCCTTTCATTGCGGAAAAAAGTCCTTACCACGGCGCGTATCTTGCCGTGATTGAGTCCGTGGCAAAGCTCATTGCTACCGGCGCAGCCTTCCACGACGTATATCTTACCTTCCAGGAATACTTTGAAAAGCCCTTGAAGGATCCCAAGCGCTGGGGAAAACCCTTGTCGGCGCTGCTGGGGGCCTTCGAAGCGCAAAAGCAGCTGGGCATCGCGGCCATTGGCGGCAAGGATTCCATGAGCGGTTCTTTTGAAAACCTGGATGTGCCGCCTACGCTGGTGTCTTTCGCCGTTACCACCACGAATGTGGATCACATTCAAACCAACCATCTGAAGCAAGCCGGACATCGTCTGGCGCTGCTGTTGCCCGAATACGACGAACATGGCCTGCCCGTAACCCATTCGCTCATCAATTTGTTCAATTTCGTCACCACGCTGATCCGCGGCAAGAAAGCACTGTCCGTGTGGACGCCCGGTTTTGGCGGCGCTGCGGAAGCCGTGATGAAAATGGCCTTCGGCAATGGAATCGGCGTGCGGTTTGACGACAATCTCTCCATGGAAACGCTGTTCCGTTATGCATACGGCGGCTTCGTGGTGGAACTGAAGGACGGCAATGTGGGCATTTCCCTGGGATACACCACCGACGACGGGCTTTTCTCCTGGCGCGGACAAGAGATTTCCCTGGATCAGCTGCTGGAAACATACGAAAAGAAGCTGGAACCCGTGTTCCCATGCAACATTCCAAGCCGGCATGTCCAAATTCCCGCATTCTCTCAGGAAGCGGAAAGCCGCGCCGCTGCCAAGGTGTTTCACATGCGGCCGCGCGTGCTCATTCCCGTGTTCCCGGGCACCAATTGTGAATATGACAGCGCCAAGGCCATGGAAACGGCAGGCGCAGAGGCCGAATTGTTCGTCATCAACAATCTCACCGCCGACGGAATCGCGTCCTCCGTGGAACGCTTCGCCCAGCGCGTGCGTGCTTCCCAGATGATTTTCATTCCCGGCGGATTCTCCGGCGGGGACGAACCGGACGGCTCCGGCAAGTTTATCACCGCGTTTTTCCGAAACGAGGCGGTAAAGGAAGCGGTAACGGAACTGCTGAACCAGCGCGACGGCTTGATGTGCGGCATATGCAACGGGTTCCAGGCATTGATTAAACTGGGATTGGTTCCCTACGGCAAAATCATCGAACCTGACGAACATGCTCCCACGCTGACGTTTAACACCATCGGACGCCATCAGTCCCGCCTGGTGCGCACGCGCATCGCCTGCAACAAGAGTCCGTGGCTGGCCAACACCAAGGTTGGCGATGTGTACACCGTGCCCATTTCCCATGGCGAGGGACGCTTTCTGGCGGATGAAGCCGTCATTCGCGCCCTGGCGGAAAACGGACAAATCGCCACCCAATATGTGGATTTGGACGGAAATCCCACCGATGACGTGCGATTCAATCCCAATGATTCCGCATTTGCCATTGAAGGCATCACCTCTCCGGACGGTCGGGTGTTTGGCAAGATGGGACATTCCGAACGCATTGGCGCGGGCCTGTACAAGAACGTGGACGGCAAATACGACATGGAAATGTTCCGCGCCGCCGTACAGTATTTTCAATAACACGACGAGGTGAATCGCATGAACGACATTGAAATCGCCCAGGCGGCACATTTGAAGCCCATTTTGGACATCGCAAAAGGCGCCGGAATTGACGAACAATATGTGGATCCCTACGGCAAGTACAAGGCCAAGCTGGATCTGTCTTTGCTGCGAGATCTTCGCGCGCAGGAGGGCAAACTGGTTCTGGTAACGGCCATCACGCCCACTCCGGCCGGAGAAGGCAAAACCACCACCACCATCGGCCTGGCGGACGGTTTGCGCCGCATCGGTAAAAACGCCGTCGTTGCGCTGCGAGAGCCTTCCCTTGGCCCGGTATTCGGCGTAAAGGGCGGCGCCGCCGGCGGCGGATATGCCCAGGTCGTGCCCATGGAAGACATCAATTTGCACTTTACCGGCGACTTTCATGCCCTCGGCGCCGCCAACAACCTATTGGCCGCCATGTTGGACAATCACATTTATCAGGGCAACGCGCTGAACATTGATCCCCGGCGCATTGTATGGCATCGCTGCGTGGACATGAACGACCGGCAGCTGCGCCATGTTGTGGATGGATTGGGCGGCAAAGCCAACGGCGTTCCCCGGGAGGATTGTTACGACATCACCGTCGCCTCCGAGGTCATGGCGGTGCTGTGCCTTTCCACTTCCATTTCCGACTTGAAGCAGCGCCTGTCCCGCATGGTTGTGGCATATACCTTCGACGACGAACCGGTGACTGCTGGCGATCTGAAGGCTGCCGGCGCCATGTGTGCGCTGCTGAAGGACGCTTTGCGCCCAAACCTGGTGCAAACCCTGGAGGGAACGCCCGCGCTGGTGCACGGCGGCCCCTTCGCCAACATTGCCCACGGCTGCAATTCCGTATTGGCAACGCGCATGGCCTTGCGGCTGGGCGACTATGCCATCACGGAAGCCGGCTTCGGCGCGGATTTGGGCGCGGAAAAGTTTTTTGACATCAAATGCCGCGCCGCTGGTTTGCGCCCCTCCGCCGTCGTGGTCGTTGCAACCGTGCGCGCGCTGAAAATGCACGGCGGCTTGGCCAAGGGCGAACTGGCCCGGGAGGATTTGGACGCCCTGCGCAAGGGCATGCCCAATCTTCTGCGCCATATTTCCAACGTCCAAGACGTATACGGACTTCCATGCGTGGTGGCGGTCAATCGCTTTCCCACCGATACCGACCGGGAAATCCAATGCGTGGTGGAAATGTGCCGCGAACGCGGCGCCAACGTAGTGCCTTCCACCGTATGGGCGGAAGGCGGCAAGGGCGGCATGGCACTGGCAGAGGAAGTTGTTCGGTTGTGCGAACAGCCCAACCATTTCTCCTATGCCTACGCGCTGGATTTGCCCATTCGAGAAAAAATCGCTGCTGTGGTGCGCCGCGTATACGGCGGAAACGGCGTGGAGCTGACTCCGGAAGCCCGGCGCCAGGCAAAGCGTCTGACGGAACTGGGCTACGGGGACTTGCCCGTCTGCATGGCAAAAACGCAGTACAGTTTATCGGATAACCCCAAACTGCTGGGCGCGCCGGAAGACTTTTCCGTTACGGTGCGCAATTTGCGCGTGTCCGCAGGCGCGGGATTCATTGTGGCCTTGACCGGCGATATCATGACCATGCCGGGCTTGCCCAAAGTTCCCGCCGCGGAAACCATTGACGTAAGCGAAGACGGCATGATTACCGGTTTGTTCTAACGGTTTTCTCGCGCCGCAACGACAGGCACACCATTTTAGAGGCTCCGGTTCGGTGATCTGCGCGAATCCGGAGCCTCTTTTTCTGCGGCGCTTGACAACCTTGCCCGAGCATGGTATCCTTTGCCAAGGAAATTCGCCATTTGGCGCGGAACAAGGAGGGCTATTCTTGCGCATCGCGGGAATCATCGCGGAATACAACCCATTTCACCAGGGACATGCCTATCATATTGCCCAAACGCGGCGATTATCCGCCTGCGACTGGGTTGTCGCCGTGATGGACGGACACTTTACGCAACGCGGCGAACCCACCTGTCTGGACAAGTGGACGCGCGTTCAAATGGCACTGCTGTGCGGCGTCGATGCGGTTTTTGAATTGCCCGCGCTGTTCGCCGTGCGCACGGCGGACGTGTTTGCCCTCGG
>JAQXRL010000176.1 GCA_029218505.1 Eubacteriales bacterium
CCTGCAAGTCACAAGCGGCCTTAGTGTAGAAGAATGCATTCATCGTTTTCGTGAATTGGAAATCGACTTCAATGATCCGGATATGATCCTTCCCAAGGATCAAACGCCTAAAGTTGACAAGTATGATCCTATGGTCCCAGAAAACCTTTTGCGCAGTGCATTTTTACATAATCAAATGGATGTGGCCGGTGCCGTTCGAATTCTTAAGGAGATCGGTTTGAGCTGAATAGAATAAGCGTTTATCATGAATTGATTTCGCATGAACGGCAACTGATAGTACTGCAAATGCATTATCCCTCAAATGTTTTTTCTCTTGCGTCAGCATCCCTTCTGCGCTATACTATATTTGTGGAAATCCTCAATCCGCCACAGCAAAACAGTCTCCCTTGTTATCACCCTGATAACAAAACGATAACCGGAGGTTGTGCAGGCAGTGGAATAGGAATGCCACAGAGAATCAGAGCCACCACTTGGAATCGGACACACATAAATTATACAGAATGTGTTAAGTCTGAGAGAGTGGGAATAACCCAAAACGCGAAAAAGCCGGGTCTTGACCCGGGAGAGTAGTCTTTTCCACGATTCGTGGCTACAGTTTTCATTATTCATAAGATAAGAGCTCACTGATTATGATTAAGTCAGTGAGCTTTTTTGTATTTTTCGGCCTTTACCGGATTCGGTCATATCCTTTGTAGATCCGCCCATTATGTTTCGGTGTTAACTGAGGTCTGAGATCAGGTATACCCATTTACCGTAAAGGGCACTTCTTGCCTAATCAATTCAATTTTGTATTCAATATCCTCAAACTCATTACTGATCACATGAAAGCCGTGCTCTCCCATGGCTCTGCGCTTTTCCGGATCCTTCAGCCGCCCGTAATCTTCTGCGTCAGATCCACAGCTTCGTTGCCCTTCGCGGAAAGGTCATGGCAAAAAACATGAACGCCGTCCAAATGCGCCTCTGCTTCCGTGTATCCTGTATTTCGTAAGAGAAGCATTCATTGACTTATCCGTTGTTTTGCTGTAAAATCGAAAAAAACATGTGCATTTACCTGTGCTATTTCAATTGTGTTACGGACAGCGACCTGCTTCACCGCCCCCGCTGTGCCTGGGGGGAATTATTAACACAGGTGTTTATTTGGCTATTGGCAAAGCGAGGCTTACTTTTCCGGCGTGGCGGAGCAGATCCGAAGCATTTTCACATTTCCTCCGCTCCAAGCACCCGCCAATCTCAGCGTACAGAAGCGAATAGAAAACACGCAGAGTGTATCCCTGCATGTTCGCAGAGGAGATCATGCTCCCATCAGCAGATTTGTTCATATGGATCAGACAGACTACTCTGGTTCAAATCATCGGTGTGGAGGGAGTTGTCCTGTCAACAATCGTCACCTTGCTGTTTATTGCATTCCCCCGGGAGGGCGGAGTCCTTTTGAGGCATGTGTTCCGTGTTGGGTACGGCGCCTTTGTTGCCCGCTTCCTCTGTTATACGCCGGTTACAATCCTTGCCTGCTTTGCGGCTTACCATATCTGTGAGCTGCTTCCGGAGGTAGGGCTTGCTGTGTTCCTGATAAAGGGTGTCGTCAGCGCCGCTGTGGCGGGTGTCATATTTGCCGTGCTGAGCCTGCCCCCGCCGGAATTCAGGGGCGCGATTCTGTTTTGCCGGAAGGCGCTTCAGCGCGTGACCAAGAAATAGTGGGATGTTTCCAGCGGCGTGCTTTTCCGAAAATGCTGCAAAACGCCTTTCCCGTATTGTATCGTGTTGTTATGATTCATGAACGAAATACTCAGTACATGGAGAACGGATATTCATGGGTATTTTTCAGACATCAAATGCCAAAGGACAGCAATCGGAGTTTCCCATGCAGACGGTGCAAAAGAAGGAAGATCAACAGATAGATTTTGTTCTGGCATGGGTTGACGGAAGCGATCCCGACTGGCAGCGCAGAAAAGCTCAGATTGTCGGAGATGCGTCTGCTGATGACAGTGTATTCCGCTACCGTGAATGGGGGCTGCTTCCGTACTGGTTCCGCGGTGTGGAAAGGTTTGCACCGTGGGTTCGAAAAATCCATTTGATTTGCGATCAGGAGCCCCCGGCGTGGCTGAATACTGACCATCCCCAACTGCATATCGTCCGGCACGAGGACTATCTGCCGGATGCCTATCGCCCTGCCTTCAGCAGCCATCCCATTGAACTGAATTTGCACCGCATACCGGGATTGAGCGAACAGTTCGTCTACTTTAATGATGATATGTACCTGGTTTGCGCAAGATCTCCCGAGGATTTCTTCCGCCATGGTCTCCCCGTGGACAATGCAGTGATGAATCCGGTTTCCACCACGGATTTGAAGATGGCGGAGTGCGGGAATAAAATCCTGTACTACCTATACAATGATGTTCAGTATTTGAATCGCCGCTATGATTTGCGCGCGTGCATACGGAAGCATCCCGGAAAGTGGCTTTCTCCGGTTTATGGGAAGTACCTGCTCCGGAGCCTCATGCTGCTCCCGTGGCCGAGGTTTTTGGGCTTCCGGGTGGAGCATCTGGCGCAGCCCTTCCTGAAGAAAACCTTTTTTAAGGCGTGGGAAACCGACGGAGATATTCTGGATGCCACCTGCAGGCACCATCTGCGGGATGACCACGATGTCAACCAGTGGCTGCTGAGAATGTTCCAACTGGCGGAGGGCGCTTTTATCCCCGGGAAACCCGCAGGAAAAGCATCCTTCGTGCTTTCAGAGGATAACGAAGAAATCATCCGCGTGATTACCGGACAGCAGATGCCCATGATCTGCATCAATGATGGGAACATATCAAAGGATGCTTTTCCCAGAGTGCAGGTTGAGATCTGCGGCGCTTTTGCACAGATTTTGCCGGAACGAAGCCGTTTTGAGCGGTTCTGAATGCTTTGGGCGCTGCTGCGGATACTTTCAAACGAGGGAAAGGAAAACGAGTGAAAAGGTTTTGCATTGATCTTAAAAAATATGCGGAATACATCTGCTATTCCGGGATTGCCAATCTGAAATCGGAAGTCAGCGGATCATTTCTGAACTGGTTCTGGTGGATTCTGGATCCGTTTTTGCACATGATGGTGTATGCGTTTATTTCTGTGGTTGTATTCGGCAGATCGGAGCCGCACTTTATCCCCTTTGTTTTTGTTGGTCAGGCTGTGTGGAAATACGTCAACTCCACAGTTATGCGCAGTGTGGAGATGATCCGCAGGAATAAAAGCGTCCTGCGAAGAGTCTATCTTCCAAAGCAAATCCTGCTGCTCAGCAATCAATTCGGATTCTTTGTACAGCTGCTGATCACGTTGGGCATCACATTGGTGATATGCATCCCGGACGGGGTACAGTTTACCTGGTATGTGCTGTGGTTACCTGCGATTCTTGCTGTTTTGCTGCTGGGGAGCTTTGGCATCGGGTGTATTCTGCTCCATGTGGGCGTGTACGCAAAGGATATGTGGAATATCCTGGGCGTGTGCATGAAGCTGGCATTCTATCTCAGCGGTATCTTCTATAATCTGCCGGCGCGGGTTCCTGCGCCGTATGGCGACCTGTTGGTGTCTGTGAATCCCGCCGCAATGATCATCCACGAAGCGCGTTCGGTGCTTGTTTATGGTACGGCGCCAAATTATCTTCGTTTGGCGGTGTGGGCGGTCATCAGCGCGGCGCTTACAGCCTATGGCGTCAATCTGATTTACAGGCACGAGCAAAACTACATCAAGGCGGTATAACATGGATGGAATGAAGGAATTGGCGCTGTCCATTCGGGATGTAGAGATTTCCTACCGGACCGTTAAGCCGCTCAAGGTGGCGGATTTGATTCGCCGCCGGGAACCGACAGGCAAATTTTTCCGCGCAGTCAAGGGGGTCAGCTTTGACCTGCGACAGGGCGAGATTGTGGGAATCGTCGGAAAAAACGGCAGCGGAAAGAGTACGCTTCTGCGCGCAATTGCCGGAATCTACTCTCCGGACAAGGGAACCATTGAAACCTTTGGACACACAGCGGGACTCATGGCGATCGGCGTTGGATTCCAGAATGTGCTGAGCGGACGGGACAACATTTACCTGAGCGGCATGCTCATGGGCTTCAGCAAAGAGGATATCCGGAAAAAAGAGCAGGAGATTATCGACTTTTCGGAATTGGGAGCGTTTATCGACGAGCCGGTGGAGAGCTACTCCAGCGGAATGCACTCCAAGCTGGCGTTTTCCATCACCGCGATTCTTCAGTCCGAGATCATGCTGATTGATGAGACGCTCAGCGTAGGCGACCGGCAGTTCAAGCGGAAGAGTCTGGCCAAAATGAAGGCGCTGATCAACCGGGACGATACAACGGTGCTGATCGTTTCTCACTCGGATACGACGCTGGCGGAGCTGTGCAGCCGGATTATCTGGATGCACGATGGCGGAATCAGAATGGATGGCCCC
>JAQXRL010000177.1 GCA_029218505.1 Eubacteriales bacterium
CGAAAAGCCAAAGACAGCATCTACAGAATATCCCCGACGCCAGATCAAGGGTGGCAAGGAAGAAAAAGGCCCCTCTTGAACGGGCGGTAAGCAACCAACCTGCGCAGATGTCAGACCGTCCATGCGCGTGCGAGGGCGCGAATGGTATTCCAGGGCTTTGCACGCACATGTACCCCCCCGGCTTCGCCAGGGGTTCAGACCGCAGACAAACCCTGCAAACGCAAAAATGCCAACCGAAAGGAGAAAAGCGGTTGGCATTTTTGCTTGCTTTGTCAGCATCGGCTGCAAATTTCGGTCACTTACGTCCGTGTAAGCTCCGTCATTTGTAGCCTTGCTTCCTTGTATTGCAGGCTTTTCGGCGTCTGTCAAAGCGTTGGCTTTGTCAACGCTTTGCTCCCCCGGCGTCACCGGGGGAGCGTGATTTGCGACGGATGCTATTGCCTATGGAAACGATAAATCCAACTGGAATAATCCCCGGTTGCGATGGGCAAGGGAAGTCCGGCGTGCATCAGCGCCGATCCGGAATATGTTGCGCCGGAAGCGATGTCCTGATAAAATGCGTCCGGGCACAGGCCTTGGGCAAACACCCGGTGGGCGGTGGGGTTGGGCTTTACCAAGCGCTGATAAGCGCACAGCACCACATCGCCGCTTTCTTCGTCCACAAACTGCCATGCGGCAAAATTCCCCGAAAACGGGCTTTCCAGGCGGAAGAAGGTTCCCTTTTGCAGTGTGGCACGAACTTCCTTGACCGTCTGCACCGTTTGACGCACGGTTTCCAGATCCTGCTGGGACAGCTTGCTTAAATCCAGTTCAAAACCGAAATTTCCGCCCAGGGCAACCTCGGCGCGCATTTTCACGGAAGTGGCGCGACCCGTTTGATGGTTCGGACTGGCGCTGACATGGGCGCCCATGGCGCTGGGAGGATACACCATGCTGGTGCCGTATTGGATGGCCAGCCGTTCCACGGGATCTGTGTCGTCGCTGGTCCAGACCTGAGGCATGTAGTGCAGGAAACCGGCGTCAAAACGTCCGCCGCCGCCGGAGCAGCCTTCGAACAGCACATCCGGATATGCATTTGTAATGGTTTCCAGCACGCGATACAGGCCCAGCATGTAGCGATGCTGCGTTTCCATTTGGTGTTCAGGCGCGCAGTTGCCCGAAAAGTATTCCGTCATGTTGCGGTTCATATCCCATTTCACGTAGCCGATGGGCGCGTTGGAAAGCACGCCGGAGATGGCGTCTATGATATAATCCTGCACTTCCCGGCGGGACAAATCCAAAATCTGCTGCTGGCGCGCTTCCGTGCGGGAACGTCCGTCTACATGCAGACACCAGTCCGGATGCGCGCGGTACAGGTCGCTGTCCGGAGATACCATTTCCGGTTCGAACCACAGGCCGAAGCGCATGCCCATTTCGTTGATCTTTCGTGCCAAGCCGTCGATGCCGTGGGGAAGCTTGCGGCGGTTTACCACCCAGTCGCCCAAGGAACAGTTGTCCTGATCGCGTTTTCCAAACCATCCGTCGTCCAGAACGAACAATTCAATGCCGAGCTTGCTGGCGAACGAAGCGATGTCCAGGATGCTTTCTTCGGTAAACTGAAAATAGGTGGCTTCCCAGTTGTTGATGAGAATGGGACGGGGCTGATCGCGCCATACGCCGCGCACCAACCGGGTGCGAATGGTCTTATGGAAACGCTGGGACATGCCGTTGAATCCGGCGTCTGAATAGACCAGAATCGCTTCAGGGGTTTGAAAGACCTCGCCGGGCGCCAAACGCCAATGGCACACTTCGGGATTCAGCCCCAGGGACATGCGGGCGTTGTCGAAATTGTTTACTTCGGCAACGGCCAGGAAGGAACCGCTGTACACCAGCGTCATGGCCCAGACGGATCCGGCTTGCTCTGTGGCGTTCTTATCGCACAAGGCAATGAAGGGATTTTGTTCGTGACTGGATGCGCCGCGCTGGCTTTCCACGCGAACGCTGGCATGGTTTAACGGCGTCCGGTTGATTGCGCGCTCTCGTGCCCATGCGCCGCTGAGATTGATCATGTCGTAATCATATCCGTACAGAGGAACGCTGGCGCTTTGCATGTGCGTCAGGGTGAGCGCCGCATTGCCTGTATTCTTCAGGCGCATGCTGCGGGTAAGTACGTCCAAATCCTCCATGACGGTGTATTCGGTTTCTACGTGAAGGCCGGTAAGCGGATCCAACAGTTCTATTACCAGACTGGTAGCCTCGCGCTCGTCTTCAACGTATACGGCGGGCAATCCTTCCAACCTGCGCTTTCCGGAACGAATGGAATGAGCGACGTAGGTTAGCTTTACAACGTCGTTTCCCTGTTCGTTTTCCGCGCAGACGGCAGGCGTGCCGTAATATCCCGTGCCGCGGGTAGGAATCTCATGGGGCGCGCGCCCATAGGTCAAATCAAAGGATGCGCCTCCCCAATAGCTATCCATCAAATAAGAAACGTCGCCATCCGGCAGGCGTCCGCCCCAGTACAGATTCATCAGCCCCATGGAAGCATCCAGAAACAGGCAATAGCTGAATGTCTTTCCCTGAAGGTGAAAAATGCGCTTGTCCTGGTTGTATGTAATGGGCATGTCCAAACCTCCTTGCAGGAATGATCGATTCGGATTTCCGGGCATATCGCCGAAAATTTCGCCAACGCACGACGATGGAAATGAATTCATGCCGCGCATTGGCGAATCTGGGTTTGTTTTAGTGGTATTCCGGCAACCAACCCTTGTGCGCCTCGAACAGATCGTCGCACATGGATACGATGTCGTCCATGGAAAGCTCACTGCTGGTGTGCGGATCCAGCATGACGGCCTGATAGACGTAATCCTTCTTCAAGGTGCGGGCGGCTTCGATCGTCATCAGCTGAACGTTGATGTTGGTGCGGTTCAATGCGGCGCATTGCTCTGGCAAATCGCCAATATATACGGGCATCACGCCGTTTTTGTCAACCATACAGGGTACTTCCACGCATGCGTTTTGAGGCAAATTGGTAATCAGCCCCGTGTTGAGTACGTTTCCGCCAATTTTCGTGGGATGGTTGGTTTCCATGGCTTCCATGATGTAGCTGGCGTATTCGCGGCTACGCTGATGGGTCAAGGTGGGATTTTTGGTCAATTCGTGGCCGCGTTCCTTCCAATCCTTGATTTGTTTGATGCAGCGGCGGGGATATTCATCCAGCGGAATGTTGTACCGTTCAATCAGTTCCGGATACTTGTCCTTGATGAAATAGGGCGTGTATTCGGCGTTATGTTCGCTGGATTCGGTGATGTAATATCCAAAGCGGCGCATGAGCTCCAGGCGAACCATATCGTAATGCAGCTTCTTTTCCGTATAAAGATTGTATGCTTCGCGGATATGCGCTTCGG
>JAQXRL010000178.1 GCA_029218505.1 Eubacteriales bacterium
AACGCCATACAACGCATCGCAGCGTTCCATGGTTCCTTTTCTGTGGGTGATGACCACAAACTGCGTATTGGCAGAATATGCCTTCAGGTAATCCGCGTAATTGTCAATGTTTGCATCGTCCAACGCCGCCTCGATCTCGTCCAGAATGCAAAACGGCGTGGGCTTCAGATCCAGCATGGCAAACAAAATGGCAATGGCGGTCAGCGCCCGTTCTCCGCCGGAAAGCAGAGACAGCAATTGCAGTTTCTTTCCCGGCGGCTGCGCCACGATGTCGATGCCGCAATTCAGCGCATCGTTTGGGTCGCTCAAGCGCAATTCTGCCTTTCCGCCGCCAAACAATTTGACAAATGTGCGCTGGAAATTCTCGTTCATGTGGGCAAACTCCTCCCGGAATTTGACCTCCATCTTTTTCTCCAGCTCCTGAATGATGCCTTCCAAATCCGCCTGCGCGGACAGCAAATCATCCCGTTGCGCAGACATTTCCTCCACGCGGGCTACGGTCGTCCGATATTCGTCCAACGCGGCCACGTTTACCACGCCCATTTGCTTGATGCGCCCACGGATGTCCGCCAGCCGTTTTTCCGAATCGTTGAGTCTGAACTCCGCTTCCCGAAACGGCTCCGCGCCCGCATATGTGAGTTCATAATCCTCCCAAATGCGATCGTTCATCTGCTTGAACTCGCCCTCGATCCGAGTCAGCTGCACCTCGCCGCGATGTCTGCGATCCGACAAATCCTCCAATTGTCCGCGCAGCGCCTCTACGCGCTCATTGACTTCCATCAAACGCTTCTGCGCGTCCGTACGCCGTTTCTCCCGCGCGTCAAATTCCTGCCGCGCCAGATTCAATTGTCCCTTCTCCTCCGCAAGCGCGGCGATATCCCGTTCCAATTCTGTCGCGCAAGTTTCCATTTTGCGCCCACAGTCCGCCAGAGCCGCTCCGGATTCCTCCCGCAGACGCGCAGTATCCTTTTCCTGGGCGATCAGGCGCTCCCGATCCGCCCGGGCGGCTTCCAATCCCCGGCGGTCGGACGCCAGTCTTACCCGTCCATCCGCCACCTGTTCGCGCAAACCTTCCGCCTGCGTCCGCGCATCAAAAATGTCCTTTTGCAGACGCTTGACCTCTTGCTGGCTGCTCTCTGTGTTGTCCTGGGCAGACTGTTGATCCACCTCCAGGCCATTCAAGGAGGCGGTCACGTCCTTCAGCTGATCCTCCAGCCGGCTCCGCTCCTGCTCCGCGCGCTGTATTCGCGCCTGGTGGGATCGTTGTTCGTCCAACGCCGCCTTGAGCTGCGCCTCTGCCAGGGCGCAAGCGACCTCCTGCCGGTGCAGTTCGTCAAACGCTTCGGCTCGTTCGCGCTTCAAGTCTGCCCGGCCAGCTTCCAGCTGTTCCATCTCCGCTTTTCCGGCATTTAACTCCGCATCGATCCTGCCCAGTTCCTGTTCCGTTTCCGAAATTTCCCTGGAACGGGAAAGCAGACTGGTCATGCGGGACTGCACGCTGCCGCCGGTCATGGAACCGCCGGAATGCATCACGTCGCCCTCCAGCGTCACCAGACGGAACTGATATTTTCCGGCGCGCTGAATTGCGATGCCGGAATTCAAGTCTTCCGCTACCACCGTGCGCCCCAACAAATTGTCCACTACTCCCTGATATTTGGGATCGAAAGCAACCAGTTCCGACGCCAGCCCCACACAGCCTGGCATGGACAGCACCTGTCGCTCCTGGGGCGTCAAGGTGCGTCCGCGCACGGAACCAATGGGTAAGAACGTGGCCCTGCCAAAGCGATTCGCCCGCAGATATTCAATCATGTGCTTGGCATTCTCGTCCCGATCCACCACCACATTCTGCAACGCCGCGCCCAGCACCATATCCACCGCGCGTTCCAGTTTTGCCGGTACGTCGATGAGATCCGCCACCACGCCATGCACCCCGGAATTGGGCGCCCGGCGCGCATATAGAAGCACTTGCTTGACGGAATTGTTATATCCTTCGTAATCCCGCTGCATTTCCTTGAGCAGCTTTAATCGGGAATCTTTCTGCTGGCGCTTTGCCGTCAATTCATTCAATCGGACCGACAATGCATTGCCATGTTCGTTGAATGCGCGCACGCGTTGGGAGATTTCCTCCGTCTGCCGGTTCAATTCCTCCCGGCGCTGTGTTTCCCGTGTCAAGGCGTCCTGTTCCGCATCCACCTGTTCCTGCAAAGATTTTGCGCCAAAATCCTCCCGATCCTTGTCCTGATGCATGGATTGCAATTGGCTTTCCAGCGCGTTTTGCATGGCAGAAAGCCGCGCGCGCTGGCTCTTGACATCCCCCAAGCGGTTCATGGCGCGAATAATCTGTTGCTTCAACGCTTCCGATCGCGCTTCCATTTCCGCAAGACGCGCCTCCGCCTGAGAAAGCGCACCCTCATGTCCGCTCAGCGCGGCGGCATTTTCCCGGATAGACGCTTCCTCCTGTTGAATTTGCTGCGCCAATTCATCAATGCGCCTGCGAATTCCGTCCGTGCCTTCATTCGCGGCAGACAACTGTTTGCTCAACCGGTCCCGATCCGCGCTCAGCGCGCCCATGCGCTCCCGCAGCACTTGCGTGGAACCTTCCCGGGCCTCTACCTGGCGAATCAGTTCCTGCACCTTTTCCCGGGATTCCGCCGTGGAAACTTCATATTCGCCCAGGCTTTCCTGCATGCGGTCCCGCTCTTCGCTCGCGGAAGCCAGCGCCCGGTTGGACTGTCCAATGGACTCGTCCATGGTTTCCATGCCGCTTTTCAATTCCTGAATGCGCGCCTGATAGCGTTCCGTGCGCACCAAAAACACGTTCAAATCCAGCCGTTTTTGCTCCTCGCGCAACTGCAGATATTCCCTCGCCATCTCGCTCTGGGCCTTCAAGGGCTCTACGCGATCTTCCAATTCCGAAAGAATATCCTCCACGCGATCCAAATTCTGCCGGGTATTCTCCATGCGCTTTTGCGCTTCCTGTTTGCGGGTTTTATATTTTACGATGCCAGCAGCCTCTTCGAAAATATGCCGCCGGTCTTCGGATTTTGCGGAAAGAATCTCGTCGATACGCCCCTGACCGATCAGAGAATAGCCCTCTTTGCCAATTCCCGTGTCCCGGAACAAATCAACAATGTCCTTCAGCCGGCAAACGTTGCCGTTTAGCTTGTATTCGCCCTCGCCGCTTCTGTATACCCGGCGCGTAACCGATACCTCTGCAAATTCCAGCGGCAGCGAATGGTCTTCGTTGTTGAACACCAGCGTGACTTCACAAAAGGCAAGACGCCTGCGTTTTTCGGTGCCGTTGAAGATAATGTCCTCCATTTTCGCGCCGCGCAGCGTCTTTGCGCTCTGTTCCCCCAACACCCAGCGAACCGCATCCGCAATGTTGGATTTTCCGCATCCATTGGGCCCTACCACGCCGGTAATCCCATCCTCAAAGGAAATCTCCACGCGATCCGCAAAGGATTTGAAGCCGTGGATAATTAGTTTGTTTAATCGCAATGCCCGGTTCCGCTCCCATTCTGCGTGTATTGTGCTCTCAATGCTTCAGCGCCTTGAGAGCCGCCTGCGCCGCCTGCTGTTGCGCCGCCTGCTTGCTGGTTCCGCTTCCCTCGCCCAAAACTGTTCCGGATACCAACACTTCATATCGATATACTGGCGCATGCTGCGGCCCTTCCATGGAAATCTGGCGATATTCCGGCATTTCGCCATTTTTCTGAAGAATTTCCTGCAATTTTGACTTTGCGTCCAACGCATCTCCCCGCATGGCGGAATCCAGCATCGGACCCAGCAAGCGCGCTACAATGGCATCCGCCGCGTCAAACCCGTCATCCAGGTACACGGCTGCCAGCACCGCCTCCATGACGTCGGAAACAATTCCGCTCTTTCCGCGCCCGCCAGTGCGTTCTTCGCCTACAGACAATCGAAGGTATTCTCCCAGATTCAATGTCTGCGCGGCCCGGAACAGCGTCTCTTCCCGCACGATGGATGCGCGCACGCGAGTCAGCTTGCCTTCGTCCTTGCCGGGCATGCCGTCATACAGTCTCCTGCTCACGGACATCTGCAATACTGCGTCGCCCAAAAACTCCAACCGCTGATAATGCTTTGTTCCGGGATGTTCCGCGGAAAAGGATGGATGGGTCAACGCCGTCTTTAACAAATCCAAGTTGCGAAAGCGATATCCCAACGCCTCCTGCAAGGCTTCGTAATCACGCATGTTGCTCCAGGTAATTCACAATATCCCCCACCGTCTTAATGGACGCAAGCACGTCGTCCTCCACGGTAAGGTTGAATTCCCCCTCCAAATCCATAATCAGCATCATGAGGTTTGCGCTGTCCGCGCCTAAGTCCTCCACCAAACGGGTGTTGTCGCCGATTTTGGCCGCATCCACCGGCAATTGTCCCTGAATGTACTCCACAACCTTGTCGAAAATCTGCTTTCTGGTCATACGATTTCTCCTCCATCCATTTTATCCACAAGACCGGTCAACCCGTCTCGAATTTTCTCCACAATGTCGCCGCGAATCATCTTTTCCGCCTGCAAAACCGCGTTGGCCATGGCCATTTCCCCGGAAGAACCATGTGCCTTCACCATCGCGCCTTCCACGCCCAGCAGGGGCGCTCCCCCAACGGAATTGTAATCCATCTTATGTTTGAGCGCCCGGAACGCAGGCTTCATGAGCAGCGCGCCAATTTTGCAGCGCAGGGACGTATTCACTTCCGCCTTGATCATGCCCATTACGGCGCCCACCAGGCCCTCGGTATACTTCAGGATCACGTTTCCCGTAAACCCATCCGCCACCACAACATCGAACGCGCCTGAAGGAATGTCCCTGGCTTCAACATTTCCCGCAAAATGATAACTGCTCTGCGCCGTCATGCGTTCATGGGCTTCTTTGGCCAGCCGGTTGCCCTTTTCCGCTTCCGCGCCGATATTTACCAATCCCACGGCGGGATCCGCCACGCCCACCACGTTCTTCATATATACCGAACCCATCAATGCAAACTGATCCAGATATTTGCTTTGACAATCCGCGTTTGCACCGCTGTCCATCAACAGGAACGGCTTTTGCGTGCCGGGAATCAACACCGCCAGCGCCGGGCGCTCCACGCCCGGAATTCTGCCCAGGCGGAACATGCCGCACGCCAAAAACGCGCCCGTTGACCCCGCGGAAACAACTGCCTGCGCTCTGCCTTCTTTTACCGCCAGCACCGCCTGCACCATGGATGAGTCAACCTTTTTGCGCACGGCAAGCATTGGCGCATCCTCCATGGAAATCACCTCGTTTGCCGGAAGAATGGAAATGCGTTTTTGAACATCCTGCGCATCTTGCAAAAGGGCATTCAGCTTGTCCGCCGGGCCCGCCAGCAAAATTTCCAAATCCGAACTTTGCCGCAACGCGCGAATGGCTCCGGACACGATGGCTTCCGGTGCATGATCTCCACCCATGGCGTCCACTGCGACGGTAAATCGGCTCATTGCATACGCCTCCATACTCTCATGATTTTTGTATTATATCAGATATTTGGAAATTGTTCAAGTGCGTTGCATGGATATAACGCCAGGCAAGCAGGAACTATTTTCCGGGCTGCACGTCTAAAGAACAGAAAACGTTTCCGGAGGTGAACCCCATGCGAAAAATTTTGGCGTTTTTGACAACCATCCTATTCCTTTTTGTCTCCTGCGCTGCGGCTGAAACAGCCGACGCATCCCTGGAACGCGTAACCTTGCTGGTCAAACAGCAAATCGACATCGGCGACGATTATGACGATTTCTACGGCGAAAGCTATCAAAGCGAAGTCGGCACATTCTGGTCCCTGAATTGGTCCAGCGAGGACGGCAAAAGCCTCTATGTTTCTTGCACGGACGGCGGCCGCATCACGGATCTTTACGCGAGCGATCCAAATCTGGATAACTACCGTTATTCCTCCGATTTTGCGCCCCGCTTTCCCGAACAGAACCGCCAGCAGCTTCTGGCAAGCGCCGAAGCGTTTATGCGTTCCGTGCTGGATGAGCGGGAAGGTTTCGCCTTTGATGAAGATGCGTGGAATTCCGGCGTTGCAGAAAGCGACACCATCTTCCTACGCGGCAAGCTGACGCTGAACGGTTTGCCGACGGAAACCGGCTTCGACATTTCCTTCCGCGCCGCCGATTTTTCCGTGCGCAGCTATTCCCGATATGACGGATATCTCCGCGGCTACCTTCTCGCCGGCAACGCAGAATCCTTTTCCGCGGAACCCTCCATCGACGCGGACAGCGCGGAAGATCTGCTCAAGAGCAAACTGTCCCTGGCGTTGAAATACGTGGCGTCCTCCGACGACAGCAATCTGGCTGTCCTGCGCTATCTTCCCAACGGCGAAGGCATATGGGTTGTTGACGCTGCCACCGGAGAACTGATTGACCGCCAGCAGGACGACAGCATCTACTACAAGGGTGCGGAAACCGCTGCAATGGATCGCAACGCAGGGCTGTCCGCTGCCAACGGCGTGCGCTTGAGCGAAGCCGAGCGAGCCGGGGTAGATCTGATGAAAGATGTTTTCAGCGCTGATTCCCTGGAAATGCTTTTGCGCAACAAACCGGTGTTGGGCATTACGCAGGATTTTTCGCTGGAAAGCGCATACTATTTTGTCCGAAAGGATACCGGCGAGATTCGCGCCACCCTGACCTTCCAGAAAAAGCTGGACAAGGCGGAACTCATGGAGCGCTATTCGGCTTCCGAAAATGATCTTTACGGATATCAGAGCATGACGCTGAGCAAGCATTTTGAGCTAAACGCGAAAACCGGCGCCCTGATTTCTTTCAGCACAGACCATCCCTACATTTACGGAACTTACGACTACACCGTGGATGCGGAATCCGGCCGGGCCATTGCGGAGGATTTTCTGCGGGATGTCCTCCCGGATGCGTTTTCTCAAACGGATTTAACCAATACCACCACGCGACAGAGCAATGATTATTACATTCCCGTGGCGGATTATCAATACACTCGAATGCACAACGGCATTCCCTATGATGCGGACGCCATTTTCGTAAGCGTTAACACCGATGACGGCACCATCGACACGCTGCGCTATTCCTGGACGGAAGAATTGTCTTTCCAGGAAAGCGACGCCGTGCTCCCCTTGGAAGAAGCCACGGATGCATACAAAGCGCTGTTCCAGGCCGAATTGTTCTATGCCACCTTGTCCGGACAGGACGCAGACGGCGACTATGTCAGCCGTCAGGCATTGTGCTACGATTTGAGCGCAGAGACAGCTCTGATGGGACTGGACGCCGTCACCGGAGCGCCTGTGTCGGACGTCCCGCAGGCCGAAACCC
>JAQXRL010000179.1 GCA_029218505.1 Eubacteriales bacterium
TTGCCCAGCGCCATGATCAGCAGTACCCGTACCGTAGGCATGAGCGCAGGCAGCGTAATGTGGATCGCCTTCTGCCAGCGATTGGCGCCATCGATCATCGCCGCTTCGTAAAGCTGCTGATTGACACTGGCAAGCACCGCAATATAAATTACGGAGTTATACCCCGTATTGGTCCATATTTCAGAAATTACATACAATGGTCTGAACCATCTTTTGTCACTGAAGAATATCTGCTCTTCCAGTCCGACCTTCCTGAAAAGCATATTGATCACGCCGTTGCCGGAAAACAGTTTCATCATGATACCAACAATAACGACGGTGGAAATGAAATACGGCATCAGGCTGACCGACTGGCAGAACTTCTTGAAATAACGGTTGCTGATCTCATTTGCCATCATGGCGTAAATGATCGGGATCGGGAATGAAAAAAGCAGCGTGTACAAACTGAGCAGGAACGTATTTCGAATCAGTCTGCCACAATAGGGATCATGAAAGAAAGACCGAAAATAGCGAAGCCCCACAAACTTGCCGCCCCATAGACCGCTGGCATAGTCAAAACGGAAAAAAGCCAGTCTAAGGCCCAACAAAGGCAAGTACGAAAAGATCAATACCAAGAGAAAGCCGGGAAGGATCATCAGGTAAAGCGATTTGTCCTGCAAAATGCTTTTTCGTATACAGGTTTTCCCTTTCATGGCTGCACTTCCTTTCAAATCAATCCACCGGCACGATAGACCCGCCTTGCTTCATCTTGTTTCTCATGGAAGCAAAATCGATATTCTGCACCGTTCGGGCGCTGGTAAGGGCTTCGTATGCCGCTACGCCGGCTGCTTCACCCGTCTGATTCAGGCAGATCATTACGCGTGCGGCGGCCAATGCGCCCTTATCAGTATCAATCGCGCGTCCGCAGATCAACAGATTGGGGATATTCTTCGGCAACATAGAACGGAAGGGCAACTGCCAATAAGTAGGCGGATTCTCCATTTTATCGCGCCAGCGCACAATACGGCTCTCTTTTCCAACTTCGACGATCTCCTCAGTGCCATCCAGGTATCGATATGCAGTCTGCATATGCTGGTGATGTATGTCTACAGGATAGGAACAATATGCTATGGCGTCATCAAATTTGCGGCCATTGCAGATATCGTCTACAGTTGTCTGATAGCTGCAGCGCAGTTGACGCGTTTCGCGGATGCCGATGGTGGACGAAAGCGCAATCAGGGCAAGATCCTGTGCGCCGGGATCCTGTTCCCTCAGCACATTGAGCATTTCTCGAATTTGTGCGCGGCCTGTGATTTCAGCTCGGGTAAGCGTATCTGCTTCCGAACAGTCGACACTGATATTGCTCTTGAACCAGTTGCGCAGTTGAGGAATGCCGGGAAAACAATCATCCCAGCCGGGACGGCAGCCGATTCGCTCTTGGTTTTTTTGAAGGATGGTATGGGGGTCCGTCAACGCATCCCAACCGAATACACGCGCAGCAGTGGTTGCAGGCTGTACGCTATCATGATGGTAAACTTCCATCCCCATATCTTCACCCAGGAAGCCGTCCGCCGTGGCGTCGACAAACTGTTTGGCGAGGATCGCGCCGCGGCCATTGCGGTTTTCAACAATAACACCACAAAGCGTGCCATCGTTTACATATGGGGCAGCATATGTGGTATGCAGGTACGGCACAACACCCGCTTCCATCAGCATCCTGTCGAGTTCGATCTTCATCTCTTCCGTGTTGAAATGATAATTTGCATACGTGCTTGGACGAAAGATATGCTTTTGATCGTCTGCGGGCAGAGTGATTTTGATTCCATAGGGAATGCGCTTCATGCGCTCGACGACTTCTTCCGTCAGTCCGCCGATAATCTGCCTGTTCAGCGTCATGTCACACAGGGTATGCCATACGCATACGAAACCGTTTGTTGCCATGCCGCCAAATGCATTGGATGCTTCAATCAATGCCACTTTTGCACCAAGGCGCGCGGCCCGAATGGCTGCAAAAACCCCTGTGCAGCCGCCGCCCACAACGACGATATCAGCTTCGTTGATGACAGGGATCTCACGAGACGGTTCAACAATTTTTCTCATTGGTTCATCCTCCTCGCCCTTGCTTTGTTACGCCAGAATGGCACCCTGTTCCGCCAGTTTTTGCTGAAGTGCCTTCACATCCAGATCGGCAGGACGTTTGTTTTCGTTTGCGCACATTGCCGCTGCAGTGCCTGCCGCCTGTCCCATTGCCATGCAAATGGGCTGAACGCGGATCGCTGCCAGCGCTTCATGGGTTGCGGATACACATCGTCCGGCGACCAGCAGATTCTCACACGCACAGGGAACGAGGCATCGATACGGGATGTCATAATGCGTTCCTGCAGGAAGCTTTACCAGGCAGGAACTTGTATCCGTAGGCCCATGGATATCGATCTGGTAGCATGCCTGTGCGATTACATCGTCAAACTGGCGCTGCAGGCGAACGTCGTCGCCGGTCATGGTATACAGGCCCTTGATGCGTCTGCTTTCGCGGCGGCCTACCTTGGAAGAACTCTCGATAAGATAGCAATTTGCGAATCCAGGAACATATTTTTGCAGAATCTCAACACCTTGCTGTACCTGCAGTCTACCGATATGTGAATCCTCAAACAGGCGGCGCGGATCAAGCTTGGTATCTGCAAAGATCCGGCCAAAATTGATGCCTACAACGCCGGGCAGCCAGGGAATGTTATACATGGAGCCGATCGTCTTTTTCGGAATGTAATCCAGCCCATCGGCATTGGCCTGTTCGATAAAGGATCTGAAACCGTTGCCATTGATGAAAGTGCGTCCATCTTCAGTAAGCCAGGAGTGATCGCGGTTGTATTCCCTGATGATGTCGAAATCAACGCCACCCACAAAGAACATCAGGGTGTACGGCTGCACTGCACCGTCGCTTTCACGTCCGATATCATAGGGCACACCGGCCAACATGGCCAGATGACCGTCGCCCGTTGCGTCGATAAACTGATTCGCCTCAAGGGCAATGCAGCCCTTCAGCGTGCTCACCAGGATATGGGAAATACGGCCTCTGTCTACAGCGGCGGAAACGAGCGTAGATTCAAGGTAAACGTCCACTCCGGCTTCCTTGAGCATATCCTCGATGATTAGCTTGTAGGTTTCCATGTTGAAGGGTTCCCAGCCGCGCTGCCAGTGCGGAATAATCGCATCCCTGCGCAGCAGTTCTTCATACATTTCCTTGAACATGCCGCCCATCACATAGCGTTGCCCATCATGATATCCAAAGGGAAATACATTTACGCCGTTAACCGTTGCCGCGCCTCCAAGATATCCCATCTGCTCAACGAGAGCAACCTTCGCGCCGTTTCTCGCGGCATACAGTGCCGCGCTGAAGCCCGCCGGGCCGCCGCCGCAGACGAGAACATCATACTTTTCCTCGATCGCGCATTCAATCCTAAACAGCATTCATACACCACTCCTTTTGATAATATGCATAAATCGGAACGTTCCGTTTTTTGCGTATAAAATTGGAGAATGTTTACGATGCGGGTTTTCACCAATCATAACCCATCCTCCAAATGAGTTCAAATCATTCGTTTTACAGAGTTTCTTTCTATAATGTGGTCTGCAATCTTTACCGCGCGCACCGGCAGTGTCTGGTCGCTCAGGCGTTCCATCAACAACGTGAAAGCGCATTTTGCAATTTCTTCCTTGTCACGACAAATTGCCGTAAGCTGCGGCATCGCAAACTCAGACAGCAAGCTGTCACCGTTGCAGACGATGGATACGTCATCTGGGACCGAAATGCCGTTATTGCACATAAAGTGCAGGGCTCCGCTGGCAATCGTGCTTGAAGCGCAGATCACAGCCGTGGGCTTTTCGACACTGGTCTTCCAAATATCCGAAAATGCGTTATAACCACCAATTCCCGTAAAGGATGAATAGCGTACCCAATTTTCATGGTAGGTTAAGCCGTTTTTCTTCAGACCAGCGGTATACCCTTCCAATCGATCCTTGACAGTACGACTGGCTGGGTCGCAGTTGATAAAAGCGATCTTCCGGTGCCCGGCGCGAACCAGATAATCCACGGAAATACATCCCGTTTCCACGAAATCAGAATAAACACTGTCGCATTCTGGATTGGGCGTGCCGATTTCAACAACCGTAGGAACATATTGGCGCAGCCTGTGAACAAATGAAATATTCAGCAGCGGACTGATTTGAAACACTCCCGCAACACGCTTGGAAAGTGCAAATACCGGCAATTCCGGTTCGTCGTTTGATACGACCGTATGTTCCACCAACACGCCATAATTCGTTTTTGATATTTGTTCAACCAACTGGGAAACCAGTTCCAGGTTGCTGCCCTCATCGATGCCGTTAAAATACTTTGTGCTGCTATCTTTCTCTTGATTCCGGCTGTACGACGGCATGATAATGCCAATATTCATAGGAGACGCAGTGATTAATTCTCGTGCTGCAAAATTGGGATGGTAGTCCAACTGGCGGATGGCTTCCATTACGCGTTCCCGCGTTGCAGGGCGTACATTGGGGTGATTATTGATTACTGCGGAAACGGTTGATTTCGAAACGCCCGCAAGCGCAGCAATATCAATGATGGAAACGCCCACGTATACCCCTCCTCCAGCAATCGGAACGTTCCGATTTTCTGTTTGTGAATATAATATCATAAATGCACAGTATTGTCAATAGAGAATATCCGTTCAACAAGATTCTTTGCGCGCAGTTTTATCATGCATCGGTTCACCAGGATTCAGGCCTTTGGTGACAGCTTCGGTGGGAATCGACAGCGTATGGTCTTTCGCCTTTTCGATGATTTTCTGCTGCTGTTCAAAGCATTGAGCAGCAACCTCGAGAAGGGATTCAGGAACAAACTTTTCTTGTGTAAATATTGTTATGCGAAATGGATCGGAAACATGGTATCGGGAAGTATGCGATCTATGTGCGCTGATATTCTTCTTCGCTGAACCCATCGATTTCGGCATTTTTGAGAGGATTTCTCTCAAAAACGGTCTTATCCCGGTTGAAATTCGGAGCAAGGCCGTGTACACTATGCTTATTCTATAACAGGGCTTTTCCGGTTTGCTCCCTGGGAAACTGGCCAATGGTTGGCGTCCTTTTTTGTTTGGGGAGGGAAGACAAATGGAAATTTGGGATTTGTATGACGAAAACCGGGAATTGACCGGGCGCGAACAGATTCGCGGAGAAACAATTCCCGATGGCTATTATCACATGGTAGTGCATGTATGGATTCGCAACAGCAAAGGAGAGTATCTGATTTCCCAGCGCAGCGCCGACCGCCCAACCTTTCCTCTGATGTGGGAGTGCATTGGCGGTTCCGTCGTCAAAGGCGAAGACAGTTTGAACGGCGCTTTGAGAGAAACGCAAGAGGAAGTCGGTCTAATCCTTGCGCCGGAAGATGGGAAAATGGTGCATTCCGTGGTTGGCAGAATCGTGGACGGTGTGAAATTTGCAGATATCCTGGATGTGTGGCTATTTGAGTATGACGGTCCTGTTTCTCTGGAACAGGCGACCACTCGGGAAGTGGCGCAGGTCGCCTGGATGACGAAAGAGGAAATCAAAGAGATGTTGGATGCGGGCAAATTGGTGCATACGCTGAAATACTTTTTGGACGTCGTGGCGAACGCTTAAGAAATTCTGCGTCTTTTGCCGAAGTTTTTTCGATCGCGGTTTGGCGGACAGGGCACAGCGCACGCCACGCCCTGTCCGCATGGGAGAACACTTGCAGGCTGACGCGACCTTACAGTGCGCGGCGGAGCCTTTTGTTATGCCGGATTGCGGCGGATAGGGCTTCAATTTCCTGAATATCCTGGTCAGGCGTAAAGCTGCGCCAGCGTACAATCAAAACCAGGCCAAGGATCAGCATGAGCGCCGCCCGACAGAGCGTTGTGTATTGCACCGAGTAGACTGGCATGCCCAGCAACATGTGGGGAACATCGCCTCCGATGGAACTGATCTTTGTACCGATCATCAGCCCCAAAAACGCGAACAGATTGCAGCCAATGGAGTAAAACGCGATATGCGCAGTGGAGTTTTCGGAGGGCAGATTCATGTAAAGAATGTTGGCATAGGAGATGTTCAAGCCGACGCTGAGCAGATTTTGCGCCAAACACAGGGGGACGTACATGTATGCCCGATCGGGCGTCATCAGGAAAAACAGCACTTCCGTGGGCACCCATATCAGCACGGCCAGTCCAAATGTCTTGATCCAGGAATAGCGCCGCAGAATTTTGCGCCAAACGGAGGAAGTAAAAATCAAGATGATCGTGTACATCATGGACATGGCGTTCATCAGGGTGTAGGAAAAATGCATGTGATTGAGCAGATGATATGCCCATAGACCGTTGTTCAGGTTGGCAATGAAATTCCATGCGAACATCAACAACAGGCACATCAGAAATTTGCGATATTGAAACGGCAGGGTGAATACCTGAAGAAAGCGGATTTTCGGCCCCTGCGGGTAGTCGTATTCCTTGGCGCAGGCTTGCATGCTCACGTCAAGCAGCACCAAGACGAAGGCAAAATAGCGCAGGCCAAGAAGAACGCTGGTGTAATAGGGAGTGTTGGACAGGGCGTCGGTGATAATGCTGCTCAGGATGAGCGCCAGGCTGGACATCACGGATGCAAAGATTTGGTTGAGCGTGATATAGCGCGTGCGGCGTTCGTGATCCGCAGGATAGAAGAAATAGAACCAGGGCGTAAAGCCTGGGCTGAACAGCGCGTATACCGCATGCGCAATGAACAGAATCACGGCAAACCAAATCAGGCGCGAATGAACATCCTGCACGAATTGCGGCATGATGGTGGTGGCAAGGATATACAGCGAGTAAAAGAAAACCTTTGACAGAATCAGAATGCGCTTGCGCTTGCGGATGCGTTCGAGAATTACGGAGGAGAAGACGCTGAAGCAGCTTCCAATGTATGGAATAAAAGAAATGATGCCGACGCTGGTGATCGACATGCCATACATCGACAAAAAACCGGTGTAAAAAACGCCGGTGATAAATACGTTATAGAGCGCTGTTGTCAAGGCGCTGCCCAGGCTAATCAGGCGTCCTTTGGCATCGTCGTCTTTCAAACTGTAAATGTCGGAAAGGGAAACAACCCAAGCCTGGAAACGTTTTTTTTGCATTGCACCACTCCTCCCACCATTCAGGCGGATTCCTTTTTTCGCCAGCATTGTATCACATTCCCATGGGAAAGGCAATGGGTTTCGCCGCGTTCTCCAAGACGATTTTATGACAAAGACGTGGGAAGATTTTCACGAGAAAAGGACGGATCAAACGACGCTTCAAGCGGCGCGATTTTCCGCAAGACGGAGAGGAGATGCATGGGAAATCCGTTTGGAATGCATGGACAAACCCGCCGCGCATCGCGGGGATGCACGGCGGGTTTCCTGCCCCAGGCGGCGCTGGGGGAGCGCTATTTTCGCTTCACGGCACGCAATTCAATATATCCGCGCTCTCCCCGGGGTTCCAGCTGAATGCGCGGGTTTTCATCGTCCCATTGGTATCCGATGATTCCGGGATCGTAGCGCTCGATGGCATGCTGTACGGCGGCAATTGCGCTGCAATAGTTTTCCTCCAGGAAGGGCTCTCCTTGGAACATCAGGTAATCCGCGGCGGGAAGCGAGAGGACGCTGAAGCCTTCCGGGACGATTCCCGGATCATCCGGCGTGGTTTCAACGCCCTGTACATAGGTGGAAGTCCCGGGTGTCTTGTATCGTTCCGGCAGCCACAGGCAAACCGGTTCGCCACAAAGGG